>DATCDL010000364.1:0-3545 GCA_036510715.1 Acidobacteriaceae bacterium | reverse complement strand
GCGGCTCGAATCGATGTGAGTGGTGTTCGAAGATCGTGGGTGACGGCATCAAGCAATGCCGATTTCATTAAGTCGCTTCTCTTGATCGCTTCCGCGTTGCTTGCCTTCTCGAAGGCCGCTTGAAGCTCAAGATAAAGTCCTTCAACTTCTTGCTTGGAGGCTTCCGCCTCGATTGCCCTTTGCCGAGCGCGCGCAGAAAGCTGTCCCGTTACCAGCGCGGTGACCGAAAATGCACCTAGAGCCACCCAGTTTTGGGGGTCCGCGATCGTGAATCGAAGGATTGGAGGTAAAAAGAAAAAATTATAGCCGACCATCGCGACGACGCATGCCGCTAGCGCCGGACGGCTTCCCATATGGATTGCAGTAAAGAGAACTCCAAGCAGGAGTGCAAAACCGATCGTCGTGACATTCAGTGTTCGCTGAAGCGGCGCGAGGGCTAGGACGATGACGGCGATAAGACCGATCGAGATAATCGTCCGTTGCGTGATGCTGCGGTGCGGAATCGAATCGAAGAACTTCATCGCGGGCGCTACCCAAAACACCTTCAATTCATTGTATTGAAGGCAAGCTCCGTCTGCTGTAGCAAATCAGTTTTCAGACAGACGTTATGAGTCTCTCTCATATGGCTTTGATATGAACTTTTTGTGCTCTCGTTACACGCTTCAGGGTTCTAATCAGTCTGCTGGCGAAGGGACTGGAGTGCAATGAGAACAGTATCGATGGGTGTTGCTTGTTTATGTCTGTTTGCCCCGATGGGCATCAGCTTTCTGGTTTGGGTGCTTTATCACTTTCACCTTGAGAGCAAGCGATCTGCTCAAAGCCGGAAGCACACAATGGCTTTGATTCATCCTGGTTCGCTGACGCCGAGAAGCGGCGTGAAGATGAAGAGCTTAGTCGTCGTGGCCATGCTTACGCTTATCTCAGTGAGCGCTGTCGGGCAGCCCGCATCGGCTTCGCGCGCGCCGCAGAGTGGACAAACTGACGCCCTTCAGAAAAAGGTCGAAGGCCGTGCAACTTTCACGGCCGCGTCCTACGCCGCCAGCGACCTGGGTAGTCAAGGTACGCCGGACGCGACTCAGACCGTGCCAGCGACCGCGCCTGCTGCGACACCTACTGCTGTGCCTGCGCCAGCTGCCGCGGCCGCGCCAGCCCCGCTTTCTACATTCGTTCTCACGGGTCCGCTGCAATGGCTGCCGCCAGCGACCTTCGATGCCGGACCGTTGGGCAAGCTGTCCGTCAACGGCATCGTGACCGGTTTCGCGCAGTTCCAGAACAATTCCGTGCAGGGAGACGACAAGGCGCAAGCCACTCTGAGCAACGGTCAGATTTTCATTCAGAAGCCGGACGGAAAGCTCCAGTATTACATCCAGGCTGGCGCCTATACCATGCCGACACTTTCAGTGCCGTTTGTTAACGCCCAAACTGTCGTGAACAATTTCTATGGGCCTGTTCCGGTCGCTTTCCTGAAGTTGCAGGCAGGAAGTACCACACAGTTCGTAATCGGCTCTCTTCCCACGCTGATGGGCGCCGAGTCCACGTTTACGTACCAAAACTTCAACATCGAGCGCGGCATCGTTTGGAACCAGGAAAATGCCATCAATCGCGGTATCCAAGTAAATCAGACAGTGGGCAGGCACCTAAGCGGCGCAATCAGTTGGAACGACGGTTACTATTCCAACCGCTACTCGTGGCTCTCGGGCTCGGTGACCTATTCGAACGGGCCTCATAGCCTGGTGTATGACGGGATGGGGAACCTCGGGCAGACCGCCTATCAAACGACGGCCACGCCGGTGCAGAACAACAGCTATATGCACGTGGTGATCTATACATACACCAAGGGCCCATGGATCGTGCAGCCGTACTTCCAATACAGCAAACTGCCGACCAACTTGAAGGTAGGCGTCCCCAAGGAAACATCCGCAACTGGCGGCGCGTTGAATGTCAGCTACGCATTCAAGAGCGGTTTCTCGCTACCGGTGCGCTGGGAATATCTTACGAGTTCGGGGAGTGCAACCGATGGATCGGTCAACTTGTTGGGTTTTGGATCGGGCAGTGGAGGCACCACTTTCACCGCGACGCCAACCTACCAAAAAGGAGGCATGTACCTTCGCAGCGATCTCGCGTGGGTGCATGCAATCAACTCCACGAACGGAGATGTCTTTGGCGCGAAGGGAACGGATCAGAGCCAATTCCGGGCCGTACTTGAATTCGGCTTCATCTTCGGCAGCAATATCACAAAATAGCGGTGTCGAGGCGCTGGCTCCGCAGGGTTCGTAGCCTTCTTCGGGCTCAAACGCCAAGCACCACTAACCAATCGCCTCAAAAATGGAAACAGTTTAAGCGAAAGGCATTTGGGGTGATAGACGGAGTGAGATATACGACCGGGCAAGCACAGGCTATATCGAACTGCGTCGGCCTCGGCCTTAGGGTGGACTGAAAGCCCTGTGGTGGCCCGACCTGCGCACGAACCAGACCGCCACAATTCTGGCGATCATGGTTCGGTTCTAAATCAACCAAAACAGCAGTACGTCGCCCTCGGGACCTGCCTTCGCGGCAGGTCCCGCGTCGTAGACGCCGCGCCAGCCGGGCCACTCTGAACTGCATCATTGTTCCCTGTGACATGAAGTACCTTTCGCGCAGAATTGGGAGAACCCTTGCAGCCCACGGCCCCCTCAAACCGTCCCGTCCTTCGAGCAAATCTCCACCGTCGCGTTAGTTGTCACCCTGATCAGTCCACACAGCCACGCTGCTCCACAAAGAAACCATTGGTATCATCTATCTATGCGTCAGAACCCAACAAACCGTCGGCGCCTCACCCTGATATTTCGGGCTGTGATTGAAATCTTGTTTATCGTCTTTCTCTATTATTCAAATCTCCTGATGGGGGAATTTACCAGGACTAACGGAAGAGGGAAGAGTTTAACGTTCGCCTTGAGCGATATTTTCACGGGTACGAATTTCTCGATCGCCATTGTCTCTGCGCTGGTCGGGTGGGCTGTGATTGAATACCTTCGACAAAAGTTTTTTGGCCCCATGCCAGCCAGGAACAGCGAGAGGAAATGAGCGAATCGGCAGGCGCTGAATGTGGTCCCGGGCCATGAGCTACACACCCGGCCCGCCCTCCTTGACCAGAAACGCCACGGCCGACCCATCGACTACGAACGGAAACGCTTCTTCGGGCGCTGTAATGCGCTCGATCTTCGTAGGGCTGATATTCCGTTGTTGCGCCAAATGCAGTATCGAATTCGACATTGACAGCACGGCAGTGAATTTAGAATATCTCCCGGCGAGCAGTCACGGCTAGTTAGCAGTCCCAAGCCCGTCGGGTGGGCAGAACATGACGCTCTCGGACTCCGAGAGCGACCTTCAGGGTGGGAAAGACGGGCCGGCAAAAAAGATGAGCCTGTCCGCGAGGACAGGCTCATTCGAGCGTTGTGGTTCCTAAGCACTCTTCTTCAACACTTTTGAAACGGGCTTCGGTTCGATCTTTGCAGCAGACCTCGCCTTCTCTTTGGCGGCAAACTCATGCTTGACCTTGAGGGCGA
>DATCDL010000363.1:0-17352 GCA_036510715.1 Acidobacteriaceae bacterium | reverse complement strand
CGGGGATCCGAATCCGGCCCTTTTGTGGATGACGCTAATGGTGGAAAGTCGCCGTTCAATAGTCGCCAATGCTGTGCGTCGCCCGTCAGGTCGTGGCAACGCGAGGTAGGAGATATACTTTGCAACCGTTTGTGGGTAGGCCGGGAGCGAACCCAAATTATTGTCCGCGCACCACGCCGTGAAATGCCTCCAGTCCGATTCCTGAGCTCGTAAACACTGCACTCGATAGCTGGGGGTTCTACAAAGCAGTGAATCCGGTGACCGGCCTGTTGGAAAAGCCGGTGGAGCACCAGAACGAGTTCGGCGCTCTACTCAGCGGGCCGCTGGTGCCGTTCGGTTCGTGGAAGAACAAGCTGTTCTTCTTCGGCAACTACAACGGCTTCCGCTATGTGCACAGCGCTCCGAATCTGGTCACCTTCCCGAATGCGGCCGAACAGTCAGGAAACTTCCTCGGCATTGCGAAGATCTACGATCCGAATACCCAGGCCGCCTGCACTGCCTTCTATGGCTATCAGTGCCGCTATGAATATGGCTATACGAACGGATCTTCCAAGACCTCCCCACAGGTTGCGGTTCCGGGTGAAGCGCCCGATCAGATTCCATCCAGTGAGTTCGCAGCCACTGCGCTCGCGATGCAGGCTGGCATTCCGGCACTTACCAACCAGAATCCGACAAACAATTACGTCTCGCAAAACCCGTCAGCACTGTCGAATTGGTCGACAACGAACCGTATCGACTGGGCCATCAACCGCAAAGATTCCCTGTCCTTGACTGAAGCCTTCGGCAGCCAGGTCAGTTCGGTGCCGGTTGGACAAACCAGCTCTGGGCGCAACACCGGACCGGTCCCGTACAACTATGGTCAGGCTTACGCTCCCAAGACCACCGTCGGCATCATCGAAGAGACGCATATCTTTACGGACCACCTCGTCAACCAATTCAAGTATGGTTTCGCGCGCTATAACAGTACGGCAATCAATGCGGACGACAATCCAACGTTCGCCGCCAGCAGTGTTTATCACATTGGCGGACTGCCCGCGGGACAAGCTGCGGACTCCTTTCCGACGATCACCTTCTCCGGCGTCGATGCACCCACCAACTGGGCCGGTTACACGGCGAACGCCGGCATCTCGAACTCCTACACCTTGATCGACAATGTGCAGTGGATCAAAGGCAGGCATTCGATCACGATCGGCGCGGACCTGTCCTGGATCCAGTACAACTTCAACACGGCCCTGGGTGGCTCCACACCGCTCACCCTGGCTGCGGCGGTCACCGAGACTGCGGGCTTCACCAGCACCAGTTCCTCCCCTACGCCGTCCACCGGCGCTGCGTATGCCAGCTTCCTGATCGGCCAGATCGACAAGGCGACCCTCACCCAGAACACCATTCCAGAGACTGGAGGACGCTTCCGTCCCATCTCTCCTTATATCCAGGACACATGGAAGGTCAACGGTCGCCTCACGCTGGATGTCGGGCTGCGCTATGACTTCTACCCCACCTACACTGAAGCGCACAACGTGCTGAGCTTCTTCAGCCCCACACTCACCAATCCGGTGACCGGTTCGCCGGGTGCCATTCAGTATGCAGGCACCGGCGCTGGCACGTGCAACTGCAAGACCAACGTCAACAACTACTACAAGAACTTCGGTCCGCGCATCGGCTTTGCTTTCCAGAGCGATCCCAAGACAGTCTGGCGCGGCAGTTTCGGAGTGATGTACACCCACGGCAACGGTGTCGGCGGTTCAGCCATCTCGCGCACAGGCACTGGAACACTAGGCTTTTCGGCCGCGCCGTCGTTCTCCTCGAGCACTGCGACTTATGTCAGCAGTCAGCCGCTGTTGACTGCATTTCCGAACTACACGCCCGCGGCTGGCGTAGCCTCCGGCAATGGATATGGCACCGGTTACACCAACGTCTCCGGCTATACCGGCAGCCCGCAGTCGATCGGGTACGGCGATCCTGAATACGGCGGACGGGCTCCGCAATATGAAACGTACACCTTCGGCTTCCAGCACCAGTGGACACCGAACTTCACGACGACGATGAGCTACGTCGGATCTCAGGGCCATTTCCTGATTGCTGACGGCAGCAATGGGAACGGCTACTGGTCCGATCAGCTTGATCCGCAATATCTCTCCTTAGGCTCCTGCCTTGGCGTGGCGGTGAGTAAGCTCAGTTCTTCATGCAAGGCGCAGCTATCGTCTATGTCGGTGTCGGTGCCTTCCTGGTTCAACACGAGCCAGACGCTGTCAACGGCGCTCTTGCCGTTCCCGCAGTACAAGGTCAGCAACAGTTATAACAACACGTCCAACAGCAGCTTTAATTCCTTGCAGATCTCCGCTCAGAAGCGGTTGTCCCATGGCACGACCTTCATGATCAACTACACCTGGTCGCGCACCATTGACGATGGCGGCACCTTCAGGAGCGGCTACGCCATTCCGGCGGCGTACTCCAACAACGGAAAAGCATGGAAGCAGGATGCAATCGAGCGCGGTGTGTCGACCTCCAATCAGCCCCACCACTTCGTCTTCACCGGCGTGGAGAACCTACCCTTCGGCACCGGACGTCTAGGTGGCGAGCATGCCTGGTCACGCGCCCTCCTGGGTGGCTACAAGTTCTCGCAGATTCTGCAGATGAGCTCCGGCGCTCCCCTGGCAATCATCGCCTCTTCCTGCCAGACGAACCAGGCGCAAGCAGTCTGCATGCCGACACTCAACCCCAGCTTCAGCGGCTCAGCGCGTGTTCATGGCCGGTGGGGTAATGGGAACACCTACACCAACCCAGTCAGCTACATAACGCCCAGCACCACATGCACAAACGGGCCGTTCGTAGCGCCGACCTCCACCTGCTTGAACTCGCCGTATGCTCCGGCCTACACCTTTGGCAATGCACAGCGAACATTGCCCTATCCCAACTTGACGGGTCCCGGCAACTTCTCTCTGGACATCAGTCTCCGGCGCAGCTTTAGCCTGCATCTGACCAAGAGCAGCGCACTCAGTCTGCAGGCCGACCTTTACAACGTCACCAACTACGTTCTCTTCTCGGGAATCGGAACTACCCTGGGTAGCTCCAGTTTTGGCGAGCCGAGTTCGCAATTCAACAACGCACGAGCGGCACAACTTTCCGCTCGTCTCGAGTTCTAACGTAGTCCCAAGTGGTTGCAGGCGGCATCTTGTTGTTGCGAAGAGATGCCCCCTGCATCATTTCTCCAAAGAGTCATAACGGGTCGAACCCTCGGCGGCACATTCCTGACGTGAATCGGCGAAGCTTTCTTAAGAATACGTTGGGGGCCACGCTGCTCTTCCCCGGGCTCGTCGGTGAAGGTCAACGCGAACAGTCGAACCCTGTCGTGCGCACTACGAATGGCAGCGTCCGCGGGATCATGCATGGGGATGTCGCCGTCTTCCTCGGCATACCCTATGGTGGCAGCACGCGTAGCCGCCGCTTTCAACCACCCCTCCCTCCGACTCCGTGGGTGGGTGTGCGTAGCGCATTTGCATGGGGGGATAGAGCACCGCAGCTTCTCGGGCGAACGGGCATGACGTCGCGCGCGCATTCACAGCAACCAGCGGAGTTTGGACAAACCTACCATCTGCCGCCGGACGAAGGAGCCATTAGCGAAGACTGCCTGCACCTTAACGTCTGGACGCCGGCTCTCAACGCCAGCCGAAATGAGCGTCGACCCGTACTCGTCTACATTCACGGCGGCGCCTACAACGGCGGCACAGTCAACTCGGAACTGTATGACGGTGCGCGCCTCGCGAGACGTGGTGACGTTGCCGTGGTTACCGTCAACCATCGGCTCAACGCCTTCGGCTTCCTCTATCTGGCAGGAGTCACCGCGGATCCTGTGTATGCCGACTCCGGAAACGTGGGCATGCTCGATCTCGTACTCGCGCTGAAGTGGGTGCAGGACAACATCGAACAGTTCGGCGGCGATCCAACGCGAGTCACAATCTTCGGGCAGTCCGGGGGCGGCGCCAAGTGTGCGACGTTGATGGCAATGCCTCCAGCACACGGGCTCTTTCACCACGTCATGACGATGAGCGGACAGCAGGTCACTGCAGCGCCGGAATCGCTTGCCACTGCGCGCACGAAGGAATTTCTAGCCCGGCTCGGCTTGCAGAATCCTCCGCCAACCAGGCTTCGCGCGGCGTTGGATGCGCTGCCGCTCGAGCAGCTTGAAGACGCGGCGCGCGTCAGCTCGGCGTGGCTTCCAGTCGTTGATGGCCGGTCACTGCCGCGTGATCCATTTTCGCCGGACGCCCCCGACCTCTCGAAGAATGTTCCGATGATTCTTGGCAATACGCACGACGAGACTCGCGGACTAATCGGCGGAGCTCACCCGGAGCTCTTCTCTCTTACATGGAGCGAGTTGCCGGAAGGACTCACGAAATATATCGGGCAGTTTCTCGGTCCGGTATCCCCGGCCACCCTCATCTCGGATTACCGCGAGTGGTATCCGCACGACCCACCGGGCGACGTCTTCTTTGCTGCCGCTACAGCTTTTCGCTCCTGGCCCGGCCAGGTCATTGAAGCCGAACGCCGCGCCGAAAGCCCGGCCCAGCCGCGCACCTGGGTCTATGAGATGGACTGGGGTTCGCCCGTCGCCGGGGGACGGTTCGGCGCACCGCACACGGTGGACATTCCGTTCTTCTTCGATAATCTTGCCGTCTCGCCCGGCATGGTCGGGGCCCGCGCACAGGATGTGCAGAATGCTCAGCCGCTTGCAAACCTCATGAGCGACACGCTGATTGCCTTCGCACGTACGGGCAATCCAAATCATGCTGGCCTCCCACGCTGGCCCGCCTACAACCTGACGACACGCCCCACCATGATCTGGAATACGACGTCGCAGATTCTCGACGATCCGCGAGGCAGGCAAAGACGGCTTGCCGCGCAGGCGCAGTACCGCCAACCTGGAACGTAAGCACGATCGATCATCCCGAATACACGCAATCCCCGAGGAGCCGCATGAAACTTATTGTCACTACCCTTGCACTCGCCGCCTGCATTTCTTCTCTCTCCGCGCAGGATACGCGACATGTTACAGAGCCCACGATTCCGCCCTCCTGCGTTGTACTGAAGGCCGATCTACATGCTGCCAACAACGCGTTGGACGCTGACGATGAGACCCGACTCGACACCCAACGCATTCAATCGGCGCTCGACCACTGCCACACAGGCAAAGCCGTCGAGCTGGCCGCCAACGGCGACGGAAATTCCTTCCTGAGCGGCCCACTGGAGCTGCGCGAAGGCGTTACGCTCCTCATCGATAAAGGCGTTACGCTCTATGCCTCGCGCAACCCGCGAGACTTCGATACAACACCAGGGTCATGCGGCATCAGCGGCCCGGAGAGTCGCCCCTGCAAGCCCCTGATCTCGGTGATGGATGTTAGCCATGCTGCAGTGATGGGCGATGGCGCTCTCGATGGGCGCGGAGATCGCGGCGTACTCGGCAAGAGCTACACCTGGTGGCAGCAGTCACGTGCCGCTGAACCCACCAACGCACGCTACTCCGCGCCACGCCTGATCATTGCCAATCATGCTGACGGCTTCATCCTTTACCGCATCCGTCTGCACAACTCCCCCAACTTCCACGTAGCCGTCAACAATACCGACGGATTTACCGTCTGGGGAGTTCATCTCCTCACCCCGACCGTGCTGGGCACCGATGCCCGCAATACCGACGGCATTGATCCCGGCAACTCAGAGAACATCACCATCGCCAAAAGCTGGATCGAGAATGGGGACGACAATGTCGCCATCAAGGCCAACGTTCACCATATGAGCGTCATCGACAATCACTTTTACAATGGCCACGGCATGTCGATGGGCTCGGAAGCGCGTGATGAGAGTGACATCCTGGTCGACACTCTCACGCTCGACCACACCAGCAGCGGCATCCGCATCAAGAGCAACGTGCAGCGCGGCGGAGTAGTGCGCCACGTCACCTACCGCAACATCTGCATGCAGGACGTGGCTGTGCCCATCTCCATCAGCCCGTTCTATAACGGCATGACCACGGATGGCATTCAGGACCTTGGCATGAAAGGCGATCGCACCCCGGACTATAAGGACATCACCTTCGAAAACATTCTCAGCTCGACCCCCGGTATCGCGCAGGTTGCCGGCCTGAACGCCCAGCACCTCACCGAGATCACTCTGAATGGCGTCGAGATTCAAGGCATTCAGAGTGATCAGGTGCGCGCACAGTTCGCAGGAATTACAGTCGGACCAAAGGGCGCCAACTTCACCTTCACAGGCAACGACGTCACCACAACGCCGTCAAACGTCCCGCTGAAGATGTCGTTCTCCTGTGCAGGCAAGCTGGTTCCCTATCAGGATTGAGCGACGCAGAGCCGATGCTCCGCTGTCACACTCATGCCTGCGCTTTGGGGTTGGTCCACGTCGCAACCTCGGCAACGACCGCAGGAGCGAGGGTCGCACAACTGGCTTTTCACCCAAAACCCAAAAACTAATCCACTTTGTGGGTCATTGCCGTTGCTCTTTCATATAACTCTGACAGCCAGTTGCAAGGCAGCCAGGCCACCCCAGTCATGGCCGATGAGATGAAAGATGGTCAATTCCAAAGCACTCGCAAGTGCGATCAGATCATGAGCCAATGGGGGTAGTTGGAGGTAAAGTCCGATGCGAACAACTTCGTCGCTCGCATCGGAAACCCTCGACCCACGTTTTGAGCGATGCACACTTCCCCGCCCTGGGGCGGTCAGAAGTTAGAGGCAAGACTCAACCCTATGCGTCCTTGTTCTCGTCATCCTTTTTTTCAAAGTGGTCGACGATAGCTTCCGTGCCCTCGAAACCAGCGAAGGCCGCAACGCCTTCAGTTACTATCCCTGCATTCGGATCGAGCTTTTTAGCACCTTCAACCGCCGCCGCTGCTCCAGCCAATTCCTCAAGTATTCCCATTGTTTCTCCTTTGCAATTATCGAATTTGGTAGACCCAGGCCCGACCTCTTTTTTCGGCAGCACACCACGGTTCATCTGCGGTTAGCTGAGCATTCGCGCGAAGACTGAAGCCGCGAAATCTACTCGTTCCAGCAGCTGATCGATCATCCGGTCAGCGCTTCGGATTACTTGAAGGTGTAAACATTGCCGATGTTGCGGTGAAGACCCAGATGACACTCAGCTTGGGTGACAGCTTCCCATGAATCATAAGCAGTGCAGAACGCGTAGAGTCGCGGCGCGGATGGACGAAGCCACCCGCGCCGAAACCAGGCTAAAGATTCCGATCCCTGTTACCGGTCACGAGACGAATGAGCCACGTCAGAAGAATTGCTCCAAGGATGGCAATCAGGATCGTATATATCAAGCCTCCCTCGCCCCTGAAGCCGAAGGCACGCATCACGAAACCGCCGATCAACGCGCCAACGATTCCGATGACGATGTCCATCAGGGTGCCGTACCCATTGCCCTTCATGATCTTTCCTGTAACGAAGCCTGCGATAAGACCTACGATAATCCACCAGAGGATATGCATTGCCAATTCTCCGTTTCCTGTTGAATTTTGAAAATCAAGAGAGCAGGAATTAGCCGCCCGGAGTGTGTTTGTAACTCCAAGCGGCCGTCCCTTGCCCTGACTCTATCTCTTTGCCTGCTTGAATCCCGCCGCCTTCGCGTCGGCCTCGGTCATGAACTTGCCGTTCTTGGTTGTACCGTACTCCTTGTCATTCGACGGGTGGTAGACCTTCGTATTCAGGTTTGCCCACACGAGTCCCTTGGCCCTCGCTGAAGCGATGTCGCCCGCATTAGGAGCAGCCGCTGGAGCAGACTTCGCCGTTGCAGTCTTTGCAGTGGTCGTTGGCGCGGCAGGAGCAGCCGCGGGCCGTGGCGTCGCAGCCGTCACAGGCTTGGTGGCGGGGACCGGCTTCGCTGCCGCTGCTGCTGGAGCAGGCTTCGCCGGCTGTGCGGGCGCGGCTACTGCTTTTGCTTTGGCGACAGATGCTTTCCCTGCGGTTGCGTACCAGGTCTTGACACCCTTGTGACCGCTGCATGCACCAGACTTGCTGGCGACGTTGGTATAGGTGCCATCCTTACATTGCCCGGTGGAGCCTGAAGGTGCCTGAGCCTTACAGACAAGAGACGCTAGTGTAAACGCGAAAACTGCACCTAGGATTCTGAACTTCATAAATCACCTCAAAATGAATTTTGGAATTTGGTGTTGCACACCTTGTCGTCGCCAGCACCGACAAGTACATCTCTAAGCGGAACAGGTCATCTCTAAGAAAGGGCTGGCCGCGACAGATCCTGACCCACCTTGAGAAGGTTGGGGTCGTCGGTTCCGCAACAGTCCTGCTACCGCTGAGTCCCTGACTACTTGCCCGGCTGATTAGCGATCACCAGCTTATTGATCTTGGTGTACGTCGCCGCAGGCACGATGTTCTTGGACTTCAGCTGCAGCTTGTTGGCATACGGACGGCCATCAATGATTTTCTGGGCGTACACATCCCCAACACCGGGAAGCGCCTTGAGCTGATCCTTCGTTGCGGTGTTGAGATCGACCAGCGAACTGGAAGCAACCGTGGCGGAAGGCTTCGCTGCAGGTTTGGTTGCAGACTTCGCCTGCGCAGAGATTGCAGGAAGGGCGCCGAGGAGCACAATCGAGACGACAGTCAGTAATGCTGACGTGAGGCGTGGGAATTTCATTTTTTCTCCTTTAGGTTATGAATATCTTTATTGAGCCAACGTGATCCCCGAGGGGAAACGACATCGGCTCTCTTGGAAACAAACTCTCTTCCGCGCATCCAGAGAGTTAGGACTTGTTGCCTCCAAACATTCCTGTAACCGCACCTAACATGCCGCTCAAACCGCCAGACTCGGCGACCTCCGGCGCCCCATCCGTTGAGGTCGCACCTGTGCCAAGCACGGACCCAAGGATCCCTTGAAACTGAGGAGGAACTCTGGCCATGATGTGCTCAATCACAATTTGCTCTACCTCTTCGGACTTCTCTGGACTCAACCCAGCCTTTTGCTGTAACAAAATTGCGATCTCGCTCATCATGTTCTCCTCGTGATTTGTCTGGCTATTGTTGGTGATGTATATCGATCGGTTTTTCAGTTCACCGTTCTCATGCCTGTCAATGGTTTTGAAACCGGAATTATATGGGTGGATTGCTGAGCTGTCACATCGGCGTCGATGGGATATTCAACTTGAAAATACAGAGCGGGAGTCGTTACACTCGATGCTTCGTTTTGCTCGATCGCGGTCGTTCATCTCAAATCTCCTATTTGAAGGTGTAGTTCAAGCCTGCGGTCAGCAGGAACGTGTTGTTCTTGTATCCGGCCGGAGGATTGTTGATGTAGTTATCCTGCGTTCCGAGCGAGAAACCGAAGTTTTTGTACGCCGGAAAAAGCAAACCGGCGACGAACTGCGCAGTGAAGGCGGAGGGATGATTGATCGCCGGCTGCACCAGCGCGCTCTCGTTGAAGACCATACCGCGTGGCAGCTTCCGCATGTAAACTTCACCAGCACTGACGCCCACCAGGTTCAGAGACACGTCGGCGATTCCGGCGCCAGCAGAATAGAAGTCCTGGCGCGCGAAATGAACATCTCCCTTCACATCGAGAGTCTGGGCTGGCTGCCGGAGTACGGCATAACCGGCTCCGGCGCCATACATCTGCTCCAGCTTCAACCCTGATCCCAGATTGTGGTCGGCGCTTGCATCTGCCAGAGCGTAGAAGCGAGAGGACAGAAACCAATCACGCTCGAGATCTCCATGAATGATGTTGGTCTTCGCACTCGAAGCAGGAGTCGTGCCGATTGCCGGTTGCGTCACCGAGCCGTATGCCACGCTTGCGTCAAAGATCGTCTTATTTTTTGGCGCCAGCCATTCCCTGCCGGGAGCGCTCCGCACCAGACCTATCGAGCCGGTGAACGTTTTGCTTGTCTGAGTCGATTCGACCAGAGAGGCTCCAAACGTCGCTGCTCCATGCCAGTCCTGCAGTAAGGAAGGCTCATGCTGCATCGCCTTTTCAAACTCGCCGTCACTCAACACGTAGGCCGCATCCTTCGCGGAAATGTTTTTTGCTTCTCCTCCCGCTTCGGAGACCGAGACCGCATCGCTCGAAAAAGTCACGGTCCCTACCGGAACTTGCGGGGCCGGTCTTCCCACTCTCAGCTTCTGATCCTTGGTGATGACCGCGAACTTCTCGGTGCTGTGCAGCTCCTTGATCTTGCTCCACGGCACCGTGATCTTGCCGTTCATATCACTTTGAAATGTGACAACGCCGCCGGTTTCACTCACGACCTTGCCAGTCAACTGGTCTCCGTTGGTGAAGGTTAGTACATCCCCTGCAGGTTTTGGAGCGGTCTGCGCCGCAGCATGTGTGGAAACAGCTACCAGGGGCAGCACGAGTGCAGCCGACGCTGCCGCATGCAACAGGCTACTCCGCGAAACATACGAGAGGAATATAGAACGAATTGTCATTTGTGCTCTCCATAAGACTCAATCAATTTGCTTTACATTCTCGAAACGACTCCCGCGACCAAACTCCTGGTAACAGGCCGGAACAGATGAACGGGGATCGCAGTCCAGTCGTGTCGTATTTTCTCCACCGATACATCGGCTCGGGCGTGCGAAATCGGGAATCTTCACGTTTACTATCGACCTAGCTTACGGGTGAAGTACAAAACGCGCAACGCCGGGCATTGATCGCAATAGCACTCTTGCACTCGGGGCACTGTTTCGTATCCGCCGGAGCCTGTTTCTGAAATCTCTGCATCAAGCGATTAACGGGCAGCACAACGAAGAAATACACCGCACCCGCAATCAGCAGGAATGAGATGATGGCATTCACGAAGTCTCCATAGAGAAACTTTGCCCCGTTGACCTCGAAAAATAGTCCTGAAAAATCTGGCTTCTTTGCAATCATGGCAATGATGGGGGTGAGTAGATCCTTCACAAGCGCAGTGACCACTGTCCCAAACGCAACGCCAATCACAACACCCACGGCCAGATCAACAACATTACCTCTCAAAACAAAATCACGGAACCCTTTAAGCATCGACGTGTACCTCCCCTGAACTTGACTTACATAGGTCAAGACAGGCGATCGATCTGAAAAGTCACATCGGCGAAGATCTTTGTGAACGGTGGTAACGAACACCGGTCGCAGCCATGCTCAGTTCGCGGAAAGAGCGTATGGTTTTGCGATGAGTGTATGAGATGCTAAGGCCTATGAGTGACACATCAGCCGGTTGGGGTTCTTTTTCTGGAGAATCAGACGAAGAGCTCGTGGTGCAGGCGTTGAATGCACCCGAAGGAGACGTTCGCGCCTTTGAGAAGTTGGTCTTGCGCTACCAGAAGCGGGTTGTCGCCAACTGCCGCGGGATCACGCGTGATCCCAATAATTGCCAGGACCTAGCGCAGGAAATTCTTCTGAAGGCTTTCTTCGGACTCCGTAGGCTGGAGACCAAATCATTGTTCGGCCGCTGGCTGCAGCGCATAAAGATTAACCACTGTCTGAATTACGTTGAGAAGAATCAGGGTCGATCCTTCATTGACATTGAAGACGCGGAGACGTACGAAGTCGATGAACTTAAAATCAACGTCACTGCTGAGCGGCTTGCGGTAGAAATCAGCAATCGGCAGGCGATTAGTGAGGTTCTGGAGGCCATGCCGACTACGCTCAGAATTCCTCTGGTTCTTTGCGACATGGACGAGATGTCGTACGACGAGGTGGCCACGATGCTCGGGATCGGCCTCTCGGCCACAAAGATGCGAATCAAACGTGCGCGTGAGGAATTCAGACTTCGATACGCGAAGGCGCAGTCAATCAGTACGGCGGCAGTAGGCGGAAGATGAGCAATCGCTCGAACGACTCAGAGACAGCAGAGGACGAGAACATTGATCCCGGAGAGCCCATCGCGGAACTGGCCGGCTTCGAGCACGAGGTCCCCGTTGGCTTCCTCGACCGGATCCGTCGCGCCATTGGGCGCCGCACAACGGCGGCCCAAGTCACCTTGTTCGCTCTGGATACGCCTATCGTTGTTCTCAAGGAGTTCTGGCTCCTTGTGATCGAGCTATTCGACTCGAAGAAAGCAGGAAAGGACACCGACAGATGAAGGGGAAACTTCTTGAAGCATTCGCCAATCTGGGGAACTCGATCATCACCGCTCTGCCAAAGGTAGCCGTGGGCATCCTGTTGGTCATCGTCGGTCTTTTGGTTGCCAAGTTGATCGAGGTTGTATTACGAACCATTCTGGTCCGGCTGCGCTTTGACAGCCTGATTGAAAAGGCCGGCATCGACAAGGCTCTGCAAAGAATCGGCCTGCGCCAGCAGTTGAACCTCTTCCTCCCCAAGCTCGCCTACTTTCTTGTCTTGTTGGTGCTGTGCAGGACAGCCAGCGATGCACTCGGGTTGGTGGCCATCTCCAGCGCCATCGGAGCTTTCTTCGCTTACTTGCCGAACATTATCGCTGCTCTTCTGCTTCTCATCCTGGGAACCACCGTTGGTCAGTTCGCAGGACAAACGGTAACGCAGGCGGCTGAAAGCGCGGGCATTGACTCAGCGACTACCTTGGGAAAGCTGGTATCGTCTCTGATCGTGTTCATCGTCGCCATGATGGCGATCGGCCAACTGAAGATCGATACGGAGATGGTCAGGATTGTAACCAGTTTCGTCCTCGGGGCAGGAGCCCTGGCCTTCGGACTGGCGTTTGGCCTGGGCACGCGAGACATCGTTCGTAACATCGTAGCGGGATTTTATGCCCGCAAGTTTCTAGCCATCGGAAAGCCTCTCGACATTGCCGGGCAAAGCGGCGTGCTGACGGCAATCACCGCGACGCATACGGTCCTGGACAGTGACGGACGAGACATCATGATCGCGAACTCTAATCTTCTTGAACAGACCAGCACGCAAGAGAGAGCGTGACGCTGGAATACAAGTGCATCCCTTCGCTCCGGCAAGAGTTTTAGTCTTCCTCCTGAGCTTATTCCATCTGATTTTTGGTGACGGGCTCGACTTCCGGATTGCCCGTCATCGCGCGAGAGGCAGTGTATGTCGGCGCTCTGGCCCACGACAATACCCTGTTTCGGCAGAAGTTGACCGAAGCAAGAATTCTTGTGGTTCCAGAAATGACAAGGAGTATGCACTGAATTTCAAAAACAGGTTTTGAACATGAACTACCAGATTCGCAGAACAACGCCCGCGCTCAGGCGCAGATTGTTCTGGGTATGATTGACTCCATTTGGCAGACGGGTCAGGAAATAATCTGCCTGGATGGGACGAATGGCAATGTATCCGGAGATCCGTATATCGAGTCCGCCGCCTGCGAGCAGCGCAAAGCTATTGGCTGCGCCGGTTGCGCCGGATGTGACGGGGAAATAAGAATCGAATCCATGCACGACTCCGAAGAGAGATTGTGCGAACAGCACGTATTCATGATTGTTTGAATACGGTTGGTTGGAATGTGGATGGAGGGGATACGAGAGACGCGGTCCTGCCGTGATGGAAAGCAGCGATAGACCTCTCATACCGTTGTTTACATTGCTGGCGCGTTCTCCCGTCAGGTCGGCGACGGCGCTGAACCGACTATAGACAGGAACGGCAGCTTCGGTATTGCCGCCGTTCATATTGAAGCAGCCGCACTGGCCGGGGCCTGCATTGGCGTGCAGATAGCTGTATTCATACGAAAGTTCCAGAGGCGCAGATCCCGCAGAACCGCGTGAGCTTTGCCCGATCGCAGCGGAGGAAGCCATTGCACAGCAGAGAAAAAGTACGCGGCTGCTTCTCATAAGTGCTTCTCCTATGGCTTAACCGTGACGTCGATGCTCAATGCCTGTGCCGTTCCAGAGGCTGGGGCCGCTGTAACGGTCACCGTAGATGTGCCCGCGGGCGTGACGTAAATACCAAAGCCTCCGTTCGTGCCGCAACCCGCCAGGCCTGCTGCTAGAGCGCCGGTCAGCAGGACTGTCAGCAGACCTATCCCAAGCCATCGTTGCCGCTTGCCTGGCGTCTTCTTTTTGCGCCGGAAGACAATCCAACCCACGAGGCTTCCTGGCCACCAGAGGGTGATGGCCATCAGGATAGGATTCAGCGGCGCGGGGGCAGCTTCCGTTCGCGCCTGCTGGTCGCCTACGCTGGTTTCGAGTTGAAGCGTAGCGCTCACCGGCTGGTCGTTCCCGGTCATCGTCAGCGTGTAATTCGAAACGCCGTTCTGCTTAAAAATGCAGAGCGCATTGGAGGGAAGGTTGGTGCACCTTAACGTGATCGTTCCGGCATAACCGCCTGCCGGTGTCAGCAGGATCGTGGTCGTCCCGGTCTGTCCCTGAATGATCGTTATCGCGTCCGGGTTCGCGCTGATAGAGAAGTTGGGAGGTGTTGGGAAGTAGGCTTTGACGGTTGCGGTATCCGTCACGAGTATCGTTTCGGCGACGGAGAGATTGGGGAAGGTTTCGGTGTCGGCGACGGTGATGGTCTCGTTGTCGGTGACGGAGACGGGTGGGGTGGTGGAGGTGCTCACGGTGAGGGTGTAGCCCTGCAACGTTGCCTGATCGCCGTCAGCGTCGGCGGCGGTGACGGAGAAGGTGTAGGCGTGCTCTGCCGAGGAGGCTGCCGGTGTGCCGCTGAGGGTGCCGTCGGTGAAAATGATGCCGGCGGGGAGTGCTCCGGTTTCGGTGAGGGTGAGAGTGCCGATGCCGCCGGTCGCGGTGAACTGGACGGGGGCGTATGGATGTGTCTGATAGGCTGTGCCGTTGCTGGCGTTGAAGGATGCGGGGGTGGGTGTGATGGCGATGGCGGTGTAGGCGCGGACGATGTCGGTGTCGGTGACGATGATCTTCTCGGCGTCGGCTACGGCGGGGAAGGTTTCGGTTTCGGTGACGGTGATGGTTTCGGTGTCGGTGACGACGGCTGGCGGTTGGGTGACTGCGGCGTTGAGGATGAGCGTGTCGCTGACGGTGCCCATGCAGCCGTTGGAGTCGGTTGCTGTGACGACGAAGGGAAAGGTTCCCGACTGGGATGCGGTTTCGCCGCTCAGGACTCCTGCTATGAACGTGATTCCGGCAGGCAGTGTGTTGGTGGTTAAGGCGAAGGTGGTTGCGCCCACGCCTCCGGATTCCGTGAAGGTGACGGGGCCGTAGGGCGTACCTGCGGTGCCAGTGGGCAACGTAGTCGGGCCCACGGTGATCGTTGGGCAGGCGATCTGGAGTGAGTAGGCTTGACTGCCGGTGTTATTGGTCGAGTCCGTAGCGGTTACGGTGAATGGAAATGTGCCGGTCTTGGTTGGCGTCCCGGAAAGATCGCCGGTCGAGGCCAGCGTCACACCGGATGGCGGCGATCCTGTTGTGATGTCGAAGGTGATTGTCCCGGTGCCTCCGGCTGTGGTGAGGGTTTGCGAATACGGAACACCTGCCGTGCCTGAGGGCAGCGTGGTGGGCGAGATGGTGAGGATTGTTGTTAGGGAAAATGCAAACTTGGCGATGAAGGCGGTCTGACTAGTGTTCTTGTCCGTCGCCTGGAACGGGTTGACCGTGGGGAAGTTGGTCGATTTCGTCAATCCGGCAACGTAGGCGTTGCCGGAGGAATCAACGGCAATGCCGTAGCCCGCGGTCTCATTGCCGCCACCCAGGTACGTGGAAAAGAGCAGAGTGGAGCCGGTCGCATTGAACTGCGCAACAAACGCGGAGCTGTAGCTGGAGCAGCTAAGGCAGTTCGTTTGGGTAGCGTTGACAAGGGGAAAGTTGTTGGATGTAGTGGACCCCGTTACGTAGACATTGCCCGAGGCACCTACGGCGATGGCATCTCCCACGGTGGCACCGTCCCCGCCCAGGTACGTGGAGAAGACCAGCGCCGAGCCGGCAGGATTGAACTTGGTCACAAAGGCGTTATTGGCTCCGAGCATCGACGCCTGATACGGGTTCTTGGTGGGGAAGTTGTGCGATTGAGCTATTCCTGTCACGTAGGCGCTGCCGGCGGAGTCGACGGCGATGCCGATGCCATAATCCTGATCGGCACCGCCCAGGTAGGTGGAGTAAACCAGGGCGGAACCAGCGGCATTCAACTTCGTCACGTACGCGTTGCTGCCGCCGGTAGGTGGAAATACCGATGCATTGGCCGCCTGGAACGGGTTCATTGTGGGGAAGTCGGTCGATACAGTGATGCCGGTTATGTAAGCGTTGCCGGAGGGATCGACAGCGATGGCTGCGCCCCAATCCTGGTTACTTCCGCCCAGGTAGGTGGAGTAGACCAGGGACGAGCCGTCGGGACTGAACTTGGTTACAAACGCGTCGCCATCAAATAGGGAGGCAGATCCAGCGCAGTTGTCGCAAGCGGCCTGGATCGGGTTCACCATGGGGAAGCCGTAGGAGTTTGTCAATCCGGTTATATAGGCGCTGCCGGAGGAATCGACGGCGATGCCCATGGCCTCGTCGAAGTAATCGCCGCCCAGATAAGTGGAGTAGACCAGGAACGAGCCGTCGGGGCTGAGCTTGGTCACAAACGCGTTGGAGATGGCGCCATGACTATCTGCCTGGTATGGGTTCACGGTTGGGAGTCCAGATTGAGCGCCACCCGTCACGTAGGCGCTCCCGGACGAATCGATGGCGATGGCGTATATGCTGGCTCCGCCCAGGTAGGTGGAGTAAACCAGCGCCGATCCGGATGGGTTCAGCTTTGAAATAAACGCAGTGCCGGCGGTCTCGTACGGGGCCATGGTGGGAAAGTCGGTCGAGGTGGTGATGCCCGCAACGTAGACGTTGCCAGAAGAGTCGACTGCGATGCCCTAGGCATAGTCACTGCCACTGCCGCCGAGGTAGGTGGCATAGGTGATCGTGGGGTCGATTACCAGCGGCAGCGTGTGGTCGTAAGGACCGAGCGCGAAGGCGATGCGGTTGCTCGCGGTGAGGATGTAGTGGCCGGAGATTTCGCGGGGGCCGGTGGGCGCGGGCTGGTAGATGTGGGGTTTGTCAAGGATGACGTCGGGCGCGTGGTTGAGGGAGAGGACGATGTCGCCGGAGTGGTTGAGGCGGAGGTGTTGTGCGCCTTCGACTTCGAGCGCGATGGCGTGGGGGTTGGCGTGGGGGGCTAGGTTGAAGTCGAATTCGAGGTGGTGGTTGTCGCCGTGGAAGAGCGCGTCGATGCCGGGGTAGAGGCCGCGATACTCGACCTCGGAGTAATTGGGCACGTTGGTGTGCCACTGTTTCGAGTCGTTCCCGATGAAGTAGTTCGTCTTGCCGGGTAGCGGATCGCGTCCGGTGAGGGAGGATTGGGTTGCGCCGAAGAACTTGAGGTGTATGGCGTGGGATGGGAGTGAGAGGACGGCTTCGTCGCCGGTGAGGAAGAGGGTGTAGCTGCGGGTGTGGGCGAGGAACTTTACGCGGTGGTCGGACT
>DATCDL010000362.1:0-36087 GCA_036510715.1 Acidobacteriaceae bacterium | reverse complement strand
ATCATCTTTCCTGATTCAGCGACTGCCAGGGCGGGGACAAAATTGATGAGCGCCGGGACCTTGTAAGTGGAGAGTGCTTCGCGACAAAGCAGCAGGATGTCGTTCTGCAGCGCACGAACATCGCGGCTGGTGGGTAACGCCTCTGATGTTAGGACAACATCTGCGACGACCAGAGCCCCTGTCATTGGATTCTTCTTCGCGTGGACAAGCGACATCTGCACCTCAGGGTGGCGATTGATAACTGCTTCGATTTCTTCGGGGTATACCTTGAGACCGCCGACGTTGATAATTCCGTCGCGGCGACCGACGAAGTGATAGCGACCATCTCGCAATTCGACCATGTCGCCAGTGTCTACAAAGCCATCCGCGCCCTTCAGAACCGGAGCTTGGTCTCCCAGATAGCAACTAGCGGCGCGGGCTGATCGGATCCGCAGCGTATGATCCTCGACCTTCATGTCGACATTCTGGGTTTGCTCGATCGCGCTGGCAGGAAAACCAGCGACGCCATCGTTTACCTCAAATGCAACACCGGCCTCCGTCGAGGCAAAAGCGTGCGCGACTCTAGCGTGCGGATAGAAGCATTGAAGCTGGTTCAGAATTGCCTGATCGGCAACTTCTCCAGACAGTCGAACATATTCGGGGGTAATAGCGTGAGCTGCAGGGCTCATCAACGCGCGACGCCACTGGGAAGGAGTTCCGGAAATGTGAGTGACTCCGTGTGAGGCGGCCCGAGCAAGGAAGTCCGCCATCGACTCTTGTGAATTCGAGAGCACCAGCGATTTTCCGGTGAGAATGGAGCGAAGAAATATCTGGAGTCCACCATAACGGCGAATGTCGTAGAAGGTACTCCAAATGACCGGTTCTGCTAGAGTGTGCGAGCGCTGAATTGCGCCAGCCAAGCTCTCTAAGGTGTGCACAACCAGCTTCGGCCGTCCCGTTGTCCCGGAGGTGAGAAGTATCCATTCCGTTTGGTACTGTGCGTTCCAATCATAGTTTCGGGGCACAATATTTCGGCTGCAAGGGCTGAAATATACAGAGTGGTGATTGTCCAGTTCAAGTAACTTCTTCCGATCGGAGACAACTGCATCTACCGCGGCGGTGTCGATGACGAAAGGAAGATGCTCGAGAGGCAAATCAGGGGGACAAAGAATAATTCTGCGTGCTAAACCATCTAGCTCGATCAGAGCCGACGCTGTAGTGAACTGACTCGTCGTTGCAACGAGCACAGATCGTCCGCAAAGCTCGTCACCTCGACCATACAGAGCGGTTCCGTCGACCAGGTCGCTGAGGGCTATGCTCGCTTCCGCACCGAACACAGAGCGACCGGACAAATCGCCGGCGACGCTCAGTGCGTTCGAAAGTGAAATCCAATTAGTTTGCGGCATTTTCATAAAAGGTGACAAACTCGCCAAAGGTTATAGGGAAGTGAGCATCCTCGGAGGCTGTGAAGGGATCTACTCCAATCGATCCCTCAAGCCGGGCAACGACGATTGCAAAGCATAGTGAGTCGAGACCGGAATCCAGAAGTTCCAGATCGTCGGTTAGTGGCGCCAGGGGTAAGCCTTGACCTTGGGCCACCTGGGTGAATTGGTTTATGATCTCTGATCGAATGTTCATATGAGTGATTGCCTACTTTCCGTGGAGAATGCTATTCGTGCAAGTAACTCTCGTGGAGTTTATTGTGCTTTCTACTTTCTCCGCGTTCGGAACCCAAGGTTCCTACAACATCCACTTCATGTTTCATTAACGGGAAACAAGCATTTAGCCATTGTTGAGTATGCTGCTGGACCGCCGCTCGGCCCTTTCGGTTCGCGAAGGCATTATTGGCGCCGTCCGTAACTTTCACGACAACCTGACTCCCGCGACCTGCCACCCGTAGAAGATACTTCAGGTAGTCGAATTCACGGTCCACTGGTTTCATGCCGGAAGTCCTCCTGTCGGGTCCCTTGAGAATTAGGATAGGCAGACCTGCGGGAGCCATCTTCTTCCAGCAACGAAGAAGTGGGCGATTCGCATTCTTCGGGAGACCTCTTGCGCGGACGGGCAGGCGAACCTCATTCAGAACCTCAAAGATCCTACTGAAAACACTCCCGAGCCGGCTGTGGAGTGCCCAGAGTTTCAGATTTCGCCGAATCTTCGTGGGTCGTATTGGCCGCGTCAAGTGGAAGAAGGGACCTATTAAGACGATGCCCCTGCACTCTCTGCTGATAGCCGCTGTGTAGAGTGCGGATACTGAGCCAGCGCAGTGTCCCACTATGACTACTCCGGACAGATTGAATCGTGCGACGAGCTCTTTAACTTTGGAGGAGGCTATGGTTGCATACCCTCCTCGGCTGATGAAACCAATCAAATCTTCTGGATGGTCTCCCTCTGAGTCTCCGAATCCAGGCAGATCAAGTCGAAACGTCGGATAGCCGCATTCTGCAAACGACTCTGCCAAATAGACCGCCGTATCGCCATTCGCTGCTCGTGTCGGAGACGTGGAATTCAGAAATACGACGCCAATGCGATCTTCTGCAATCAGGTTTGGGCGTACATCTGAGTTGTCTTCGCAAGCCTTATGATAGGTGCCCCGGATAAGAACATCAGAGCCATCCAACACAAACAACTCACGTCTTTCAATTGACTCCGTCATTGTTCCCTCCGGTTCGGGAGGGCTAAGGCCTCGACGACCCAATCGTAATGATATGAGTACAACCAGCTAAAGTCCCTAGCTTCGTCATTCCCAAAGTGCGGTTTAACTAGAGGGGTCGCCTCCTTTCCAAGCTTCACTATCTTGACTGGCTTCTTTTGTGACTCGCAGGAGGAGTCTTCGGTATGCAGGGTGTCCGGCAGGTTGAAATGAAAAGAGTCACGCCAGAGACGGCTCGACCATTGATATCCTTGCACTTCGATAAGGGAACCTTGCTCTAGCTGCTGGATATATTCAGAGGCGGTCTTCCGGTTCTCGGGAGAATCATTCAGTTGTCCCAAGCCCGCCCAGTGTAGAAGGCTCGAGCGGAGCGCCTGATTTGCGTTAGCGGGAGGCGACCACAGGAGCAGCGCGTCGCCTGTTCCCTCATGGAAACTCCTACCGGCGAGGATGGCGCCGATCTCGAGTCCGTGAAGCAGGAGAGGCACGCTAGACGAACTACCCACAAACCATTTGGCTAGAAGTTGGACGTCCTCACTCCAAGTGTCAAAACTCATCTCTTCGAAAATGCCCGTGCTCTCACCCAGACCGCGATAATCATAGCGAAGAACTTCAATCTGTCTTGCGGCCAAATATCGAGCCCACCGGACCCATGGCGAGTAAGAAAAATGCCGTTCCGACGCAAATGCTCCGACCAGGAGAACACGAGCAACCGGATCCCGCACCTGGTGCAGCACGGTGTAAAGGTGCGCACCAGGAACCGGAAAGTATCTGGCATGCTCCGGCACTTTAGCTTTGATTTGAGACTGAGTCCGCAACGCGTTTCCTCCTCTGGATGCTTAGGCTGAAAGTGCTTCAACGCGGTTGAAGACGATATTCTCGATCAGGGTGCGAAGGAGATAGACGCCTTCAAACAGATCCATCTCAGGATCAAGGGGATTGATTCCCATCTCAACGGAAAGCGCGCAGAAGAGGCCGTCTGTGTGCGCAATATCGCAGACGCCATGCACATCCGTGTATTCCATATCATCCGAGCCCTGTGCTTTGGCAAGGGCCGCCAAATAGCCCATGAACCTCTGTATGAACCCTTCGAAGAAGGCCATTGTAAGGACTGATTGCACTCCCGAGAGCTTACCTAGAAACAGGCGAACGTTGGTCATATCGTCATGGACGTCGATCGCGTCCGCGTCTGTTGGGAAAGCGTGTGCGGCCATCGCAAATCTTCGCATCATTGCCGGATGGGCATCACGCACCTCCTCGTGTAGATTATCCAGGAGAATCGGGCGCGCCTCTTCTGACTTAACAGCGAGAAGAGTCGCGGTCATCCAGTAGATGAAATTACCCTCCAACACAGCGGTATAACGTGCAATGATCCCTCGCCGCTCGGCACTCGTCAGATCTTTGATATCAGGCAATGAAGCCATAAGATCATCGATCATATTGTTGATCTGTTGTTTGATCGAAGAGTCCAGTGCGTGGTTCTGCGGCTGTTGCGGGATAAGTAGCGTCGTGTTCATGATTTACCTTCCTTCAGGGTTAGGGGTTATGGGTTAGGCGCCGGGCTGCGGAGCCGCTTGCGGTTCAGCCGATGCCGCTTGCGCGAAGAATTCTGGTCCAGGGAACGCCATGGCGAAGTGCCCTAACACGAAGCGCCCGCTGATCGGTGGTGTCAAAAGGGCCTTAATTCGCCTCTCACGAATGCGAGTGATTCCGTCGTGTCTTTCGGTCAGTTCAGTGAAGACTGTGCTCACCACTTCAATGCAAAATGGGCGTTTCCAATATAAGGTCGCGACAAGTCGACCTCATTTCTGTCAATGGTGTGGGGATAAAACACATAGAACAGCCACTGTTCTCAATTTCATCCTCAGCATCTCCATTCGGCCAGAACACCTATGGGATAAACGCCTCAGTCGAATCGTGGCGTCTCTCAACGTTTAAGCCACGCAGATACCGCTCCGTGCTGCAACGTCATACACCACTTCGCTCGACCGTTGACATCATTTCGTTCCCTTCGACTTGCGAGAGACCATGGTTCTTACGCGTCTCGGTCACCAGAGGATTGTCCACCGTTCTCTGTCTCTTGCAGGTAGCTCAGAAATCCCTTGAACGAATTGAACCTGGCCAAGTCGTCGTCTTCGATATCGATCCCGAACTCTTCTTCGACAACCGTGAGAAGGGTAACACCCGCCACAGAATCCCAGTTCTGCACAGAGATCGAGCTGGCCTCCATAATTCTGTCGGAGCTTAGTTCGGGGAAAACCGCCAAGAAACATCCCGCGAGACGCGTTTGCTGCTCATCCATTTGTTGCCTCCTTCGTATCCACAGACCACCTAGAATGTGCTTCCGGCTCTTGACGAAGAATCGCGCAGTGTGGCGGGTCCACCAGATCTGTCTTGCCCGGGACGTGTCTTGGGAGTTCCGCTCCCATCGAACGAACTGGAGCCTCAACCCAGACTTGCGTATTCAGATCGAAATGCTTAACAACTCTGCCAGGGTTTCCCACAACCACCGAATAGGGGGGAACGCTTTTAGTAATCACTGCATCAGCACCAATGACGCTATTGCGACCGATCACCAGTTCTCCACCGTTGCACATAATTGATGAACCATTGCCAATCCAACACCCCTGCTCTATTCGAATTTTTCCTCCTGGAGTAACACCTTGAGCGCGGATCGGGAGGTTTATGTCTTCGTAAGCATGCGCGTGGTCGTGGATTAGCACTGAGCTTGAGAGTATTACGTCACGCTCTATGTGAATTGAGTTTTTGGCCGAAATCGAGTTTCGGCGACCGATAACGCAGTTGTCGTCGATGATAATCTTCAACTCATTATCAGGCCCGGGCACAATATTCAGCCACGTGTCTTTCCAGATGAGCACAAAGTTGCCTAGCTTGATCTGGTGCGCGACCCGCCTGCTCATTTCACAGGGGTAATGGATGGAAAGTTTGCGACCGCTACCCGCAAAAGGATATGTCGCCTGCAGCCACATGCTGTAGAGCTTGTTGACACATCGAAGAATAGTATTGATTGGGTCTTCGAATCGAGCGGGCGATCCGCGGCCGGGCTGCATCATTCTAGTTGTCTCTTCCTCTGGGGTCTAAAGCTGCCGAAGATCCTGACGGACAAATTCCGAGAGCATGGGACGACCAGTTTCTCCGCCAACCCAGGAACCTCTTGCTGCATCGAATCGCTTTGCAACCCTGCCGGGGTTACCCACAATCACGGAATACGGAGGGCAACTCCTTGTAACAAGGGCGTTCGCACCAATGACGCTATTGCGACCGATCACTACTTCGCCCTCATTGCACACTATTGCTGTTCCCTGACCAATCCAGCATCCTCTCTCTATCCGAATTCGGCCTCCGGCTGTAACACCCTGGTCCCGGATTGGGCGGTTAATGTCCTCGTAGGCGTGATTATGGTCTTGGATAAGTACGGAGGTTGCCATTATGACGTTCTCTTCCAAATGAATAGAGTTCTTCGCAGATATTGTGCTCCTGGCACCTATAGAACAGTTATCGTCGATGACGATCTTTACATTGTTCCCGAGATCGGGAAGGACATAGAGCCACACATCTTCCCAAATGATCACAGAGTTGCCCAGCTTGATTTGGTGGGCCACACACCTGCTTAGTTTAATGGCGTAATGGATCGACAGGTTACGCCCTATTGAGACAAATGGATAGATCGCTCTGAGCCACAGGGTATATATCTTCGTTCTGGCTCTGAAGAAATACGATAGCGGGTCTTCAAAATGAGCTCCAGGCTTATTTGAAAGTGACTGCATAGTTGAATCTTCTTTCCGGTGCTACAGAGTAAGAAGTACAGACGACTGAAGGCGATTCATCCGGGACGAGGATACGACCCGACGAGTTTCAATCCCTTATGCGATCTCCCTAATTCTCATGAAAGCCGGCACGCTCAGGGCATAAGCTACCAGGCAGGCGGCAGCGGCAACGGCAATGTTAGCTAGCGGCCTGGTTGCCAATCCTAGAAAACGCTCGCCAACTCCGACGATAAGAATCACTGCAGTTACCAGCATGGCTGGCACAACGGCCCTTCCGTATTGAAGAACAGATAAGCCCGTGATACTACGCGCTCTCACAATCTGAAGGGCATAGCTGGCAGAGATCGCGAGGAGCGCTGCGAATTGGCCTCCTACCGATCCCATGTATTTACAGGCGGGATAAATCGCGATCATCATGACAACTGCAGATGCGCCTACGGCGCGGCGATGAAGTGCAGGGCGCCCGGCGGCGTAAAACAGATTGGTCACCAGGGAGTTTAGTGTATTTAGGAGGGCCACCCCTGCCGCAACGGCTAGCGCCCCGGCAGCCGCGGCATAGCGAGCCCCATAAGTGACCGTCAGGAGAGACGACCCACATTGCCAAATCATCACCACCGCCGGCAACCCAAGAAGGATAATCCAGGACGTTACCTCCGAAAGGATGCGGTTACCGCGCTCGGTGTCCTCCCGGACATGCGAGAATGCAGGTAAGAGAGTTACACCGAGTATGTTAATCAGGAAGCTCGAGGGGGTCTGAACCAGGTACACAGCCATCGTGTAAATTCCCAATGCTTCAGGGGAATATAGTTTCCCCAACACAAAGATGTCGGCGCGCGCAAAAATCAAGTTGAGAAAAGATAAACCGAGCATCCCTTTTGAAAATGTTAGAAGGTCACCAATAGCGTGGCTGTCCCACTTGAGAGACGGCAAACCAGGGAACAGAATATAAGAGAATAGACACCGAAATGCATTCTCGCAGCAATAACCGATCGCGAGCGCCCTCACATCTCGAAGAACAAAGCTGAGAATTACTGTTAGGACTACGCCGCAAATTCCGCCGCCATTGCTGATGAATGCCCATTTCCCGAACTTCATCTCCTTTTGCGCAAGTTTGGAACGGGGACTTATCATGCCATCGAGGACGATGCTCAATAAAGCCACTCGGAGCAACATGGACAGGTCTGGCATTCCGTAAAAGCGGGAGACCAAAGGGGCCGCTGCAAAGATCAAAGCATAGATGCCAATCGCACGTCCGATGCCCAGCCACCACGCAGCATTGAGGTACGCGTCGTCTCCTCCGCGCGGGTTCCGAATCACCGCTGGCCAGAGCCCAACATCGGAAAAGGACGATACAAGGGAAGACGAGGACAATACAATCGCCATGGCGCCAAATGCGCTTGGAGCCAGCAACCGAGTCAGCAACATGTTCCGGGCAAAGCGGCTCACCTGCTCAGCAAAGCTGCCGCTTCCCAGCCACGCGCCGCCACGCGCCGCTTTGGCCCTAAGGCTCTCGCCCTGTAAGACGCGGTTGGCCACAATTTTAAGTCGGTGGGAGACGCTCACAAAGACGATCCGGCTCCTCTTGTAATCTGTTGGTAAACGTCGTCAACGTGCGTACTACAATTCGAGAAGCTCGTCGTCTGCGTAGGCTTCCCTGCAGGGAGACAAGTTCAGCCTACGCGGACACCTTCACCAGCTTGGTCAGATCTTGCAGACCCACAGGCTTCTCTTGTTCGACATCAGGCGCAGCGGTCTTTTGAAACACTGCCTGAAGGCTGGGGCCGGCTCCACAGTACGAAGCTACCGCGCTATATAACGCCCCAACACTAAGCCGTTGTGCTTTCCGCAATACTTTCCAAACTATCCCGGGCTCGGCGGTCAAATTCGATGGCGTCCAACTTACACCGGCTCTGCTAGCCAAGCCATCCAGCAATATCCAAGTACTCTGTTCTACATAACGTCCAGGCGGGGTGACCATACGCACCTGGCGAAGACCTACAGACCTAGCAAGACCGGCTAGCGATTCTGCCGAATAATGATGAAGGTGCCGGGGCGAATCTAGCCCGTACCAATACGAACGGAAGATTCGCGCTTCCCAAGACTTGATGTTGGGTACAAATACATAGAAGATACCGCCTGGCTTTAGCCAGCTTTGAACCTTGCGAAACACCTCGCTTGGTTCGTAGAGGTGTTCCATGACATCGGAACAAGTGATGACATCAAAGCTATTAGGTGCGAAGGTTGCATTTTCCACCTCCCCCGCGAAAATATCTGCACCCGTCATTGCACGGGCTCTTTCTGCTGTTTTTAGACTCGGCTCGATCCCGTGGAGCTTCCAAGGACCGCCCCGAAGGTATCCGAGGAATGCGCCGGAGCTACACCCGATGTCGAGGATGCACCCGTCAACCTTGTACTTAGATATAACCCGTAGCTGCCGTATCCAGCGCTTGTTTGATGATTCTCCGGCGTGGCTGATAGCTCGATGGTAATTAGGTCCGTAGTAATAGCTCATTTCCTCTGGAATTGGCGGATTGTCCAGCCAAGTGTGTGAGCACGAGGGGCAACGGAGCAGTTCGTAGCCGCTAGCTCCAGCCTGGGACCTTTCGGGAACCTGCATCCAGCGTGTGAAGCTAGACTGACCGCAGCACGGACAACCCCTGCTCCGGACGATTCTTTCATCAACGGTCGATCCCACATTCGTCATAGTATTTGCCATAAAATTTGTCCGCCTTCAAGAAATACAAACCTTGTCAGGAGAATCTGATCAGAGATTTCATAGCCATTGTTACCGTGGAGGCGTCGCTCGACTTCTACTTTTTCTATTGCCTTTTTTTCTGCAATGCTACTCCGGCCCTCGATTGAGGGCCGTGCGACTGTGCCAACTCAGTCATCCGAACAGTTGGCTGAAGCGTTGGCAGAGGAGACATCATTGCGGATAATCGAGGTCAAGACCCGGACACTTGGAGTGCTTCGTCGAACTCGTGGTTGGCAAACTGGCTGTCACGGTCTCCTCGGGTAATCAGTCTTGGTCTCCCCCCCTTTGTGGGTATAGAGACGCCCGTGGCGATTATGGCCAACAATGCAAACCAAGCAAATAGCATTTGGTCAAAATAATCAATTCCAATGAAGACCACCAAGTGCGCAAACATAGCAGTCCCAAGGCACCAGAAGAGCCATTCCTCACCGCGGTGGCCCGCGACGATTTTTCGTTTAGTCCCAAGCTTTCCAAGGCACTTCGAAATGAGAGCTATGAATAGAACAAGAGTTAGCAGCCCACCCTCCACGCCATATGTCACATACTCATTGGAAGTATCAGCCATTTCCCAACCCCAGGAACCATTGTTCTGAGTGCCCAACAACCACCACTCATTAAAATGTCTAATGAAGGTATCGACGAGCTGATAACGATGAAAACTCTCCGATGAACCTGTCAAATCTATGTGCTCCAGGAGCGACCAGACGGGGCCTTTCATGATCAAGTGCAGGCCTATTACCACTATTAAAAGTCCATATCGGATTACGCGCATCTGGTTACGGAGAGGCCACATGCAAAGGCCAAAAATACCCGCAACATAGCAACCAAGCACGGTAGAGGAGTGGCAAGTGACGGCCATGGCCGTTGCCCCAAGTAATCCGAGTGCAGCTAATATTCGGAATTTCCCATCCGACCAAAGCCAGATGAGCAATGGGACAAGTGTTGCCCCAAACGCTCCGGCGGGTATCGAATGTAAAAACGGGCCCATCGACCGAATGGCTCCGTTCCGCGTTTCGGAGATGCTTAGAGTGCCGCCAAGCAGCCCGAAGACATTCACCCCCGTGCGTTGCTCATTGAGCATGCAGATTCCTACGATAATGGCAATGAGCGCAAAGACTCTGACTGTTTCTCGGATACTCTCCCGGTCGCGGATCAGGAATCGTAGGACAAAATAGCCGGCCATCGCATCCAGTAGATCCCCGAGAGCCTTAATCAGTGCCTGTGTCGCCATGTACTGGAGTGAGAAAATGATGAAGAAAGAGACGGCCGCCAAAGTGAACAACCAGTCAATGGAATTGAACCCGCCAGCCAGTGGAGACGATCGTCTCGAGATTGCCCATCGAGCCAGTCCCGCCAGCAGGATGACTCGATAAGCATTTAAGTGTATGCCGGCCAGAACTATAACTTGCCCTTTTGGAATAAGGAAGATCGCAAGCAGCAGTGGTGCTAATACCCTCTTGAGTGGCAGGCGCAGAATAAGGATGATCGCAAGCAGCATCGCCACCGCCACTATGGGATGAAGCACGGTGGTAGCTGAGCCACCTCCGAAGCGGTAGTGATCGGGTTCCATATGATTTGTCCATCGTATAAACGGCCAGCCTTCGTTACTGACCAAAACCAGTTAGCCGTAAGATCTTTTCCCTGATCAAGGGAGGCGACGTAAGACGCCCAGCGGAAAGGAAAGCTGAATGAATAACCTCAAATGTCATATTCAGTCATGGTGGGCTAAGTTAAGCGCTGGCCGCAGAGCTTAACTTAGCCCGACGTCACGACATACTCTCGGTACGATAACCATTGACACGGGATACCAAATCGAGAGGATTCATCTGAGATTCCTGAAAAAAAGTTCTACCTACTGAGGTACAGTCGTGTAGATCAAATTGGTCGCAGGAGCTGGGGTTGCACCTCCGATTTGCGCCGCGCCACGGTCAGTCGTGAAAGCGCTCCCATAGAGGTCGAGGGTGTCATAGGGACTGCCAAGGCTGGCGCGGTTGTTGTAGTTTGACCCATCTACATTGAGTCGAACATTGCCGACGCCCAATGAAATAAATGGGTTTGTTGCGCCGCTTGCAATCGACACGTCATGTGCTCCGACGGTCCCCTGGTTAGAGTTCAAGTAGGAATTGTAGTCAACTGTGTTCGTTCCGCCAGACATCCCCACCGATCCGCAGTTGAAGAATATATTATTCTTCACCGTCATCGTACTTGGTCCGCCGGTGACGTTCCAGCCGCAATTGCTGGGTTCGCTAAAGGTATTGTTGAAGACATTGACTCCCGAACACGTCTGACTATTGAAGCAGCCAATTACGCCATCATTGTGGCGACAAGTTGTTGACGTACCACCCGCAGAACAAACGTCTACATTGTCGTAGAAGTCGTAGGTCTCGGTTCCCGTAATCACTGCTACAACGTCCCCGTTGGTCTGCTGGTCGCGAAAGATGTTGTGATGAATGACATCCTTGGTTGTCTGCCCATTCGATCCTTGAAGCTGCACCGCCTCACCATGGTTGACTGAGCCATCAAATATGCCCCATCCATAGTTGTGATCGAAACTACCCGCGTTCCAGCCGCCACTTACGACCGTGAAGTAGGTCGTGCTGGCATTGTGCAAATAGCTGTGAGAAATTCTGACACCGGAGAGGCTCCCACCGCTGGCAAACCAGAAGTATGTTTCGGAATTGTTATTACCGTTCGAGTTGAGTCCCTGACCTTTCCATTCAACTGACTCCCAGACGATCCCGCTTCCACCGCCATTGATGACGCCACTCCCGCCATCGCAGCCATCGGTCGCGGTGCTAGTGCAGGTAGAGTTATCAATCAGAATTCCGCAGGCAGAGGGAGTGGGGGAAGCTCCCTTCATTGTTGATGGCGGATTCGCCTGAACTCCACCACAACCGACTTCATTAGTGCCTGCGTTGTTGCCATTCCCGTTGAAAATCAGGTAGCCACCACTGGTACCAAGACTGACAATCCCACCCGATCCGGTAGAGCGCCAGATGGCCTGTGCCGAACCCATTGTCGACGCATTCCAACCCGCAGCAATTGATGTCGTACAGGCGGATCCATTGTCGTACGATTGAGCCTTTCGAAGTTCAATTGTGGTCGTTCCGGACAGGCCCGCGGTGATGGAGAGATGATTCCCGTAGACCCCATCAGCTAGGTAGTAGATGTCGCCTCGCGTCAGGGTTCCAGGCAAACCTGCGAGGGCGTTATTCCAATCGGCTCCGGTCTTTGAACCTGAACCAGCGGGACTAACTGCATGGCATGCCGCAAAGGCCTGAGAAATCGACAGGCAAGCAACAATCATTAGGATCAGGTATCTAAGGAATTGCGATCGAATGCTAACTTCGGAAGCATAAGAAGACGTTGAGACAATCGGGCCGGGGGAAGCAAAAGCAGGCATTTTCGAGAACACAAACATCACCTCTTGAGACGTGTAATGAAACGTGCGTAAAAAACAGAGCGAAAAGGGCGGCATTGGCTATTTTGTACGAGTGCATCCCGCTCGATTCGCATGGGGGCGTCGCATGCAGGCAGATGATCCAGGCCTACCCTGTCCATGAGTTGGAAAGGTCGCACTTTCAACGTCGTACAAAATCAACAATTCCACAGGAGACGAATACGGCTTTCAAGGCGTCCGCATAGGAAGAACCGAATGTCTCACGCCCACCCACCACTCGTTCCAACTGACACATACTGCCGGGTGAAGCTATCACACAAAAAGGATACCAAATCGAATCGGTCATATCTCCGACGCTACCCTTACGGTATCAGAGATTGACTCGCTAATCAAGCAACGTTTTGCAACTCGGGCTCCTCTCCCTTCTCCACAAGCTGAACCGGGTCAACGCGCCTGTTCCAATCAATCGCAGCATTGTACAAATCGAGGCGCTTTCTGAGTCGATCCGAACGCTCCACAAGCGAGAGGAGTCGATATCCGACCTGACGAATCCAGATTCGCACTAGCGAATATCGGCGACAATGACGAACTCCTTTTCTGCCAAAATACTTATAAAAATAGCGGTAGCGGTTACGGTATTTGTCCAGCTCAAATGCGATCGGAAATCGTTCAATCGTTGACTGCCCCCCCAGATGCGTGATGGTCACTTCGGGAGTGAAGACAATTGGGTAGTTAGCATCCCAGATACGGTGACACAGATCGACGTCTTCATAATAATATTGAAATTGCTCGTCAAAGCCGCCTAACCTCTTAAGCAGATCAGAACGCACCATCAGGCAACATCCGGAGTGCCAGTCGATCAGTCGTTCGGTGTCGCCCTTCCATTGAATGTATTCCTCGGAAATAAAAGCGTCGGAGACATAACCGAGAATTCCTAATCGGAGGGCTGCCAGCCACCCGCGCCAGATCGTTGGGAACGGTCGCGCCGAACTCTGATAGGACCCGTCAAGATTCAAGACCCGACAGCCAAACCCTCCGGCTTCAGGATGCCGCTCGGCAAATTCAATCCACCGATCTAAAGAGCCTTCGTGGATAATCGTGTCCGGATTCAAGATCAAGATATATTCACCTATGCTCGCCTGGATGCCAACGTTATTGCCCTTTGAAAACCTCAGGTTTGCGTTGTTCTTGATAACGCGAATTTGAGGAAACGCGTCCCTTATGAGCTCCGGAGATCCATCAGTTGATCCGTTGTCGGAAACAATGACCTCGAACTCGATTGAATGGGTTCGCGAGCAGATAGAACGTAAGCACTCAACTATGACCCTGTGATCGTTCCAACATAGAATCACGATAGACAATTTCACTTTATACATTCCTTCCGGTGCCGCGATCGCGCTCAGCCCCTACCCTGGACCGTCAATGTAAGTAACTAACTTTCTACTTAGCGAAAGATACGCTTTGAACAAGCACTTGGGCGCGTCTCATCGCACAGCTAGAAAAAATTGTACCCGCCCAATTAAAGACCCACCAGAACTGCTCTGAGTAATTCACATTAGGCCGAAGCTTCCGCAACACGAGCCTCGTCTAGGGGGCTTGCAATTAATTCAGTTACAACCTCGGCTATCGTCGCAATTCGCGCACACCGCCTTGATGCGAACGAAATCGCGAATTGCAATAGCTCAGGCGTACAACCAAATCGAGACGGTGCAGGACACACATCATGAGAATAGAAAATGAGCCAACTCTTTTGCCGCTCATTCTCCAGAATCAGTTCCTTCACTTGAGCGCATTTGTCGCTATTACCGTATAGGCTGTTGGCCCGCAGCAAATTGAGGTCAACCTGCGGACCATTCCAACCACTCCAGATGCTCCTGGAACTGACCACGTCCTGTCCGATCAACCTCTTGGCATTCAACGTGACCGCCCCAAATGGAAATGCAAAATTACCGAAATCCGGCCGCCCAGTTATCCTTTCTATAGCTCTTCTGCCTTCTTTCACGTCTTCTCTGTATGTAGAACACGAGACCTTGCGACATGAGATATGCGCGAACGTATGGCTTGCCAGTTCGTGGCCGTCACGCAGAAGGATGTCTAGGTCTTTGCGCCGAAACTGATCACCCAAATGATTTACGCCATCCATCAGACCAATAGAAGCATAGTAAGTGCCGCAAAGTCCGTAGGAGTTAAGTATGCGTCCACCAACTGTCAAGGCCGACCGAGGGAAGTCGTCGAAGGTAAACGATATGATTGGTCCGCGAGTTCCCAACGCAGCATGACGCGGGTACACTGATGACAACACTTTCCTTCGAATTAGCCCAAGTTCTTCTCTCATCATTTTGGTCTAATTCGCGCGCAAGGAAGATTCCTGCGCAATAATCCTGATTATTCCGTCATCGTTAAGCTGCTTGTTCTTACGAAACACTAACGATTTTACGCCCTCCGATTCTCCTATCTCCTCCATCCCAAGGTCGGCAAATACTTTGCTGGAAGGAGCGTTCCTCGAGGTCTTGCGGAAGTCCGCAAAGAAGTCTCTGCCCGACTCGCGAATACACTTCCGGATAATATGCCCGAGAAATGCGTGCTCTACCCGTTTCGACTGAACCCGGCAACTAAACATCAAATCGGTCATCCGAGGCTCTCTTATGTCAATAATGCTAAAACCGACAATCCCATATGAGCCGAATAGATCCTCGCAGTTGATGACGCATGTCTCCAAATGCGGAGTTGCGAGTATGGTTTCTAAAACGTGGCGATTGTAGCGGTTGCCAGAGAAATTCATTTGGTTGGTCCGTTGAGTTAGCTCATGCACCCGCTCCATATTGTTCTGTGTCATGGGGCCAATTGTGAGCTTGATCTGGCAGTGGCGTAAGAAGGCGATGTAATTGCTTCCGAAGCTTTCCCCAAGGTTCTGCCGCTCCACCTCAACCTGATACAACTTCCGTCTTTCCTTGCTCTCGGCAGTAACTGGCGCTTGGCACTCCTTCATCTCGGGCAAAGATCGATATTGAAGCGCGTTGAGAACGCGAACTTCAGGATAGACGGTCTTGACTTCTTCTAACTCAAATTGCGAATCATCTATAAAAGCGAGAGCGTCTCTACCAATGTTCAACTGTCGTGCGATTGCATTGATACCTTCGCTCTTCGGCCCCCACGAAATCTGTGGGCAAAGGAAATATTCATCGAGTTCGAACTGTTTGAGAACTTGCATGGCGTCGTCCCGGTCGTTCTTACTTGCGACGGAGTGCAAGATTCCTCTCGAATCTAGCTCCCGAATGACCTCGGTGATCTCGGGTTTCAGCTTGAGATTGCGCGGACCATCTTCAACGAGAATGCCGTCCCAAAGGGTATTATCTAAGTCCCAAACTATGCATTTTATTCCTCTCAATTCGTCTGCTAGCTGCCCACCCTCCCGTACGAACTCCATTAGGCCAAAATAAAGAGTTGTACCATCCTCAACATCATTAGGAATCAGTTCTATATTGAAGGGATTAAGGACGTTCAGAACTTGCTGGATTTCGTTCATCGGCACGCGCACCTGATGATAGCCAGGTGTGAGCTCAATGAGTTTCTGAAACGGTACCTTATCTTCTTCGTTAACAGGCCTCATCGTTAGCGAGAGTCGAATGCTATACGACTGAGGGTTATAACACTCGAGCAGGAATGATGATGGTAAACGGCCACCGCCTGCCGGCCGACTGGCAAGCTTCTTCTTGAAGCTATATCTCTTACCCGTCACTGCTCTCTTTATTCCCGGAGGTACGGGCAGTTGATACAGGACCGTCCCAATCTGGTAATCCCGTCGTTCTCTTCGTTCGGCCTGTGTGATTGAATGGAGGTGCACGTTTCCTGGCGACAGTAGTTTACCCCAGCGCTTGAATTGGATCTTCAACAGATATGAGTTAACCGCGTCGGAGCACTCTACTCTAACCATTCCTTCGACGAAGCGACGGCACTTGAGGTCCTCGCGTGGACTATAAAGGTCACAGGTCGAATAGCAGATAGGCCAAACACACTCCGTGCAGTGTTCGCTCCAGGGAAGGGTCGTGCGCTCCAGACCGATTCTCCTCAGTTCCCCAAATTTGCGCAAGACATCTCGCGGGATCTCGTGGTCTGACTCAGTCCTGCGATTTGCTTCGGTTTCATACATTCGTGAACTCCAGGTATGCTCGACTTCACGTGGTTGAAGAGACTAGCTACGACTTCTTGAACTGATAAATGAATTGGTTCCCCATCCAGCCATTTTGGCTTCGGGCAGAAGTGCCGAACAAATACCGAGTCAACCTGTACATCTTTCTCTGATTGAGAAGCTTGTGAGACCCGAGAGGCGGTAACCCATATCGGTAGACCGCTGATACCCCGAGGCCATTAGAGCTACACAAGCCTAGCACCTGACGTTTCTTAAGACGATTTAGCTTGTACGGTTCAGGTCGAAGCAGCGCCAATGACTTTTGATACAGAACGACAGGTACACCCCACAAATGGAAGCTATCGGTGAACTCTAGAATCACCCAAGCACCTGGCTTTGCTAGCCGGGCCACCCTCTCAATGACGGCGGCCGGAGAATCCACATGTGCAAGAACGCCAATGCAGAGAATGAGATCAAATGATTGAGGCTCAAAGTTGGCACCCATGAAATCCCCGCTTATCAGTTCGACATCGTTCACGCGACCAGATGGGATACGCTTAGATGCAAGATCGAGCATGTTTGTGGAAAGGTCCAGCAGCGTGAGCTTGCTACAGCACGGCAGCAGGGGCAAAGAGATCGAGCCATCCCCACAACCAATATCCAATACACGTTCGAACTTCGACGCATCAGTGAACTGCTGCACAGTCTCAACCCGAATTCTAATGTCGTACTGTCTCGGGTCGAGATACTTTTGAGGAATCTCAAACAACGATCTTACCTGTTCGGTTTTCGATGTCATGGGACCTAATCCTGCCACGTTCATTATGTGAAGAGAGATTATGATGTCAACCGAGCGCGCTGCGTCAGCAGACTCTCTGTCAACTAATCCTTTCGATTCGAGAAGCTCATGGAGAACCCGCCTCTATCTCCACATCGTTTCTTTCCCGAGAATTCGCCTGATTTGCTGACGACGAAGATACTCAACAGCCACAGAGTCATCAACTTGTGGAACTTTCATCAGATATCCGGAGACAAATCCGTACGCGAGTCCAACGGAGCCAATGAAGTAAGGCCTTCGTGCTAGACGCTTCAAGCATTTTCCGATCATAAAGAGAGGATGATACCCGCAGATGTAGTTGGCACGACCATACTTAATAAGTGTCGGCCAGAGGCCGTCCGCTGAACCTGTGTCCCGTTGGTGAATAAGGTGCAGATGCGGAAAGCTTCTTGTGGTCCAGCCGCGACTATTGGCTTTCACCTCATCCATTGTGTCCCAACCCGGCACCGGCAAAAGCCCTCCTATGGTATTCCAACAGGCCCTACGGTAAATTTTTGTTGCTCCTCTAACATGGAATGCTGGTGCATCTTCGAAGCTTTTCTCTCCGGCGACGACATAGCAGATTACTCCACCTCCGACCCCAAGTTTGCTATCGCACTGGAACTCGTCGAAACATCTATCAAAATAATTGGCGTCAAAGATTAGGTCACCGTCGAATTTGACGATGAAATCCCAATCACTACATGTCAACGCCCGACATCCGTCATTGAATGCGTCCACAACGCCGCCACCTGCTTTGCGAAATCCGCGGTCCTGGCGGTGGACGGCTCTTATCCATGGGTAACGCTTCGCATAATCGTCGATGACCTGTCCTGTAGCATCCTTCGATCCGTCATTCACGATTACCCATTGTTTCGGCAATGCAGTCTGTTGAATCATGCTCTCGATCGTTGCCTGAAGGTGCTTCTCCTCGTCCCTCACAGGCGTAATCACGACATAGCTCGTCAGCTGGGTTGGCATAATGGAAATCCGGCAGGATGGTGAGGCCACTTTTTGGGGCTATTGGAGAATCATGCAGTTAATGAGATGTTCACCCAACGATCGAGATCACAATTGGAGCTTGCTCATCTCTAGGAGCTTGCCATGGTTTCATGGTGATGTCGAAAAGAACATATTGAAGGGCTACTTCTGCGACCAACATCGGAGCGAAAGTCGTGACTTCGAAGAGCTTCCTGAGAGCACAACGGCGTTGGCAGCCCGCTTCTGAGCGAAGTCACTCCGAACCGAAAAGTTCGGCCTAGAATTGGATTATCAGTTTAATAACATCACTTGGGGGACTGGCTAATCATTTCCCCTCCGTCGCGAGGTTGTCGATCAGAAGAGTGTTTGTGGGCTATCTGGACGACGTTCTTTCTTCTTACCATCACAAACAGCCTCCAGCCTCCAAATGTACCGAACACTATGAGTCCGAGCCCACCCAGAATCAGCAGCTCAGCGGACCCTCTATGGGTGTAATACAAAGCTGTAAACGCTCGCCCGACTTGGACTCTTGATAACGTTATATCTCTGAAGTCGGAGATCCTTCGGAGAACATAAACATACAGAGATTTCTTCGAGGTGCTTATTGAGGAAAAGTCCGTGGTGTTCCCATCCTGGATCACAATGCTACGAGTCTCACCCGCTGGGACGAACACGTTAAGGCTCAGATATCCCTCGTGTAGTTGGAAGGGAATATGTCGACCGTCCACGCTCACCGAAATGATGGCCGTCGGGCTGGATTCTGCTCTCTTGATATAAAAGGCCACACCGCGTCCGAAGGTGTTATCCAGAAGTAGGCTGCTCGACAACGCAAGCACATCATAGTTTGAATCTTCTCTCAGTCTCAACAAGTACAGATGCTTCACTATGTCGCCAAGGCTAGACCATTTAGTGTCCGGCTCAACACTGTTCACTTCATCTGCCAATCCGTCGAATGCTTCGATGCCCTTTGCGAAGAAGTCCTGATGCGCGTAATAGAACAATGGGTTATCAAGAAAATCTTCAATCGCTACAGCATAGCCGTGAGTCGGTAGTGCGGCTGGATAGCGAATAATACTCGGAAAATTGCCAAACAAAAGCGTGGTGGATCGCATGGCAAACAGGAGGTCCGTGGGCTTAACTGAGTCCATAGGAACATTCTGAGAATTGATAGTAGCGAGGTAACCATTGGCCTTCAGAGCTTCGAGTGTTTGTTCTGGTGCGATGCTGTGGGGAAAGACCATCACCCTATCGTAAGGAATTCCTGAATACGCTTGAAATTTCTCCATTCTGGCCACTGATTGCTTAAGAGCTGCCACTTGAACATTCAACGGCTTGCTTCCGTAGTCTGTAAACTCCTTGTGCGCATGAGTGTCTCCATGAATGCAGATCGAGAATCTGTCAGGATGGTTGCGCACGAGAGAAACAACGCCAGGTTGGCTCCGATCGAAATTCCAGGGTATAAAGGCGATGGTCGTGTGGAAATTGTGTTTCTCCATCTCCTTGAGGAGACCCTGATAGCTGAGGCTTCCGTAGGGCTCGCGGAGCCATGGATCGTCGATGGTTAGGTTTGCGTAATGATGGAGAGCGTGCCAACCTCGTTCGCCCGCAGAATACTTTGTGAACATCATCACCGGGACGATCTTCTCAAATGCGTCCTCTGTGTTGTCGGCCGTCCAATTAGCTGTGTTGTTTACTGGAAAGAGCGTCCTGCAAAGCAAAAAAATCTTTTGTCCGTGGACATCCGTCTCAATGAAGATTGGAAAGGATTGATGATCCTTCCAGACAGCCATGATTGCTTTAGAATTGCTTTGATTCTCGATGTGAAGATAGAAGCTTTTATCACCCGGGAAGGGGAATTGGATGCCGGTTAGTTGTCGCGTCACTGCTGACTCGTTGCCAACTGAGTAACGCAGCCCCGATGAGCTACGTAGAGACCCGGCCCCGATTACAGTACTTCCTGACCATGCGCTTAGGAGAGTTTGGTCCGTCTCTGGTGTCACTCCAAGAATCAGCAAAGGCACACTGCTCTCACTCCCTCGACGCAGGGCTCGCAGCAGTGCCTTTTGATTAACTTTGGCTAGTGTGTCTGCCTCAATTGCGACCGCCAGAGTTGTATCCGTCTGAATGGCTCCAAACGCGAGGGCGATTTGTTCGGTGCTGGCTGTGACGGTCTTCAGACTCAATCCATAAAACTGGGTCGCGAGTTCAAGTTCGTGCTCCTCAGGGGAAGGACTACCACCTGAATGAATAAAGACGATCTCCGCCGAATAGCACCTCACAGAAAACGTCAGGGTAAAAAAGAGAACGGCCCATACGAAAAATCTGTACAGATTTATGATCCGGCGATATTTTGCGGCATCGGCACCTCTCGCATGTTCGTTGAGACTACGCCATCCTCGAGATGGTTCTGATCGCGAGTTATCCGTGAACAGGTGGATATGGAAATCGCTGGTGGGCATTAGCGGCTCCCCGCTTCACCCAAGACCGGGCCAGACTGGAGCGCTGTTTCATATGCTCGAATCAGTGACGCTTTCTCTATATCCCAGTTGAGGCTCTCTTCAATTCTCCTTCGGCCACATTCACCAAGTTCTTCACGGAGTTCTCTGGAGTTGAGCAACCGACCGATCTGGTCAGCGAAATTGATGGGGTCGTTCGGAACGGCGTAAAGCGCTGCGGCTCCTGCGGTGCGCCGTCCCTCCTTCAAGTCGAAGAGTACAATCGGCAATCCGAACGCCATGTATTCAAAAATCTTGATCATCGACGAGTTATCATTCATCGCATTTTTGGGATCGGGTGCCACTCCCACGTCTGCGACAGAGAGAAAGGCAACAACTTCGTCATGGGAAACCTGACCGGTGAGTGTAACAAAGGGGCTCAAATCCTTCTTGGCAATCACTTGTCGCAACTCGGGAAGTACGGTTCCTCCCCCAACGAGAAGAAAATGGGTATCTTGCCGATTCTCGCGTTTCACAATGTGTTCGATAGCATCGAGCAACAAATCCAGGCCATCTTGCGTCCCCATGAAGCCCACATAGACTACAAGGTACGATCTGCCGAATCCGTTGCCGTTTCGACTCTGGGGTCGCTGGAATGTCGCTAGATCAGGACAGTTCCGTACAACAAAGACAACTTCCGGGCGCTTGCCCCCTCGGGTGATGGCAATCTCCTTGAACGATTCATTTGTCGCGATGCAGGTGCTCGCCGCTCGGAACGAGCACAACTCCAGCAATCGAACTAGCCTAAGAAGCGTGCCACTGCGTTTGCCGAACTTTGCCTCGAAGAGCTCTGGACCAAGGTCGTGTTGGTCGAAGATAAATCGGACACCGAGAGGCCTCAGAAGCAGTCCTATCAGGAAAATTGTGTCTGGAGGGTTGCATGCCTGCAGAATGCGGAATCTGGTCCGCGCGAAGACTTTCAATGCTAAACAAAACTCAGCTGCAAGAGCCACACCATACTCCAAGATATACTCGGCTTTGCTAGAAGCCTCCCATGTGCGATGGCGGTAGATATCGATTCCATCGAGAGCCTCGTATCCTGCCGAGAAGCCCTTTCCTTTGGGACAGATTACAGATACACGATACCCCGCATCACGCAGTGCGCAAGCCTCCTTCCATACGCGCCTATCAAGAGGTACCGGTAGGTTTTCGACAACGATACAGACTCCAGTGGCGACTCTTTTCTTCACGTCTTGTCGTCCATTTCTGCCGGGGCCATCAGCTACACCGAACCTTGCGGACAATACCCTCAAATGGCGCCGGGGCGTTGATGCCACTTTTCCATTACCAGGACACTTGCGATCCGATCTTTGGCGCGCCAAGACCTTGCTTCCTCTCGCAAAAGGGGCACTATCTCATGCGACTCTCTCCCCTGAGACCAACGTGTTCTCTGCCCTTTCCGTCCGCTTACGACCAGTCTTCGAAATGAAGGCGAGAATCTCGTTGGCCACAATGGCTTGCTGTGTTGACGTGAGATGCGGGAACATCGGCAGAGAGACAATTTCGGAGGCAACACGTTCCGCAACTGGGAAATCTCTCAGACCGTAGTTCAGGGACGTATAGGCTTTCTGCAAGTGCAGGGGAACTGGATAGTGTATTCCCGTGCCGATGCCGGCTTTCCCCAAATGCTCCATCAAGCCCGTACGATCTTCAGTTCGAATGACATAGAGGTGATAGACAGCGCGAGACCAGGAAGGTTCAAACGGCAGACGGAGGCTTTCATTCCTTGACAGAAGGCGGCTGTATTCACATGCCCGTTCGCGACGCTGCACATTCCAATCTCTAAGATGAGGAAGCTTTACATTCAAGAGACCGGCTTGTATCGTGTCTAATCTTCCGTTGTAGCCTTCCACCTCGTGATAGTATTTTTTTACCTGGCCATGATCACGAAGCATCATGATTTTTTCAGCTAGATTGGTATCGTTAGTGGTTACTGCACCGCCCTCTCCACATGCTCCCAGGTTCTTGCCAGGGTAGAAACTGAACGCGGCTGCCCTGCCCATCGATCCCGCCTTCATCCAACAATCGTGTTTCCTCGAGAAGTATTCCGCGCCGTGAGCCTGACAAGCATCCTCAATCACGGTAAGGCCATACTCGGTAGCCAGACTGAGGATCGAATCCATGTCGGCCATTTGGCCATAGAGATGCACTGGCACAACTGCGGTTACAGGCCGGCCACTCCGAAGACTGATGAGCTTCCCTGCTTTATCTCGCGTACACTGTTTTTCAAGGAACTTTTGTAGCATATCGACCGATAGGTTGTAGGTATGCTCATCGATGTCGACGAATTCCGGGACGGCACTAGCTTGCGAAATAGCCTCCGTGGTGGCAATAAAGGTGTGCGGCACAGTCACCACTACGTCGCCCGGTTGAATTCCGCACGCCACAATGGCGAAGCGTAGCGCATCCGTGCCGCTGCTAACTGCAACCGCATGGTTAGCACTGCAGAAGGTTGCGAATGCCTTCTCAAATTCTGCCACCACACGACCGCCGACGAAATCGGCCGTGTGCAGAGCTCGACGAAATACTCCAGTGAGTTCTCGTTCAAACTCCACATGCGGAGTAACTAGATCAAGAAAGGGAATGCTATTGGAAATATTCATTGTGACCTTCTTGCAGCGTCTTCGATGTAACGCAGGACCCTAGCCGGATTGCCGGCCACGATAGCATTGGGTGGGACATCTTTGGTAACAACGCTGCCAGCACCCACAATGGCATTTTCGCCTATGTCAGTTTCGGAAAGAATCGTAGTACCTGAGCCAATGGATGCACCCTTCCTTATGACTGTATGTTCGACTTTCCAGTCAGCCTCGGCTTGTAGATTACCTTCAAGAGTCGTTGCTCGCGGATAGCTATCATTAATGAACGTCACTCCGTGGCCGATAAATACGTTATCCTCGATGACAACACCCTCGCAGATAAATGTGTGACTGGAGATCTTGCAACATTTGCCGACGATAGCATTCTTTTGAATTTCCACGAATGCACCAATCCTCGTCTCGTCCCCAATCTCGCATCCGTACAGGTTGATAAATTTTGATAATCGGACGTTTGTGCCCAACTTGACGTCGTCCGAGATGCAGTTGTAGGGGTTCATAGATAGACCAGAGCTCCTCGCTTGTTTATTGACTCGCTGGCTGCTTCCAGCATCTTAATCACCCTCAGGCCAGCGCATCCGTTGTTGAGCGGCTCCTCGCCACTTGAGATGCAATCCACGAAGTAGGCGAGTTCCTGTCGCAGGGCCTCGGTCTGTTCCAGTTGTGGAGCCCACATATCGCCAGACCGGTAGTTAACTAACAACTCGTAGACGCCCTCGCGGCTGGAGATGTCCACTCCCCTGTCATACACCTTTACTTTTTCGTCCGCTTCTAAATCATTCCAGACCAGCATTCGTCTCTCTCCGCCGATGAGAGTAGTCCTGACCTTGACCGGAGAGAGCCAGTTGACATTGATATGAGCTATGACCTTCTCCGGGAAATATAGTGTCATATAAGCTACATCTTCGTGGCCATTCAGATGCTTTTGGCCGGTCGCAACGATCGCCTCGGGACTTCCTTTGATGAGGTAGTCCATGATGGAGAGATCATGCGGTGCAAGATCCCATAGGACATTGATGTCGTGCTGGAAAAGGCCTAGGTTGACGCGCGTAGCATCGTAGTAATAGAGCTTGCCAAGAGTCCCTTCCTCCAGCAATTTCCATATTTTCTTTACGGCCCCTGTAAATAAGAACGTGTGATCCACCATGATCTTGAGATTCTTCTTCTGGGCTAGGTCGATCAATTCCTCAGCCTGGGCAACATTGCTGGTGAATGGCTTTTCAACGAACACATGCTTGCCGTTCTGCAATGCAGCTTTTGCCAGCTCATAGTGCGTCCAGACCGGAGTGACGACAGCGACGGCGTCTATTTCCGTTGACAAGAATACGTCTGAGGCATCTGGCGTTACATGGATTCCCGGATAAGCCTTCTGTGCGCGCTCACGCGCAACGGGACTCATCTCCGCTATTGTGAGCACCTGGGAGTCCTCCAGACTGGCGAGGTTTCTCACAACATTTGGCCCCCAGTAGCCATAGCCTATGACACCAAAATTCATTATATTTTCACCAATCTCCACAATTGCGGATGAAGGGAATGCGTGTCGGAGAAAGAAGAGTCCAATACAGCAATAGGAACTTCCGCTTCGTCTGCTTCGTGCTCACCTTGCTCTTTAGCTCAACAGCCGTTGCCATAATAATCCGACAAGACGTAGCTTCGCCCTGTGGGCTACAGCCCTCGCTTTTCACTCTGCGGCTCAGACTCGCGTCAACTCGTGGACCTAAAGACCATGATGTTGCAAGGCAATGGCCATTCTGCACGGTCCTTCGAACGCCGGCAGCAGTGGCTATTTATCGCTCATCTCTCAGATAACTCGGGTTTTCGACACCGCACATTCCTGCCCTAGCCCACCTTTGGAATTGGAGGTGTTGCATACAAGTAACAAGAACTTGCACATCTGAAGCCTATGTTGCGGTCCGCACACGCATCATCAGTTTGAGAACTCTCTTTGAATGACCGCTTACCAGGGGAGGGACTCGTCCAGCATAGCGGGGAACGGATTTGGCATTGACCAAAATGCAGGTCCACCCGGTGAGTTCAATAGGCGCCTGCGCCTAGGATCACCGCGCGAGGAGTATGCATGAGGATCTTAATATCCAGCAATGGAGACCACGACGTTGCATATTGCAGATCCAGCCGAACCATTTCGTCAAACTTTACCCTGCTTCGGCCAGTCACTTGCCACAAGCCAGTTATGCCTGGCTTGACCTGTAATAACCGACGGCGGTGCCACGTTTGGTAAGCGGCCACCTCGTACGGAAGCGCCGGCCGAGGGCCAACGAGTGACATATCTCCTTTTAGAACATTCACTAGCTGCGGCAGTTCATCCAGACTGGTTCGTCGCAAAAACTTCCCCACTCGGGTAACCCTCGTATCATTCGTGAGCTTGAATACGCGATCACCATTCCTATCCGAGTGTCTACCGTCCGCCTCACCAGCGATCAATTTCGTTGCATACTCTTTGTGAACGGTTTCATCATTGTCGACATGCATCGAACGAAATTTGAGAAATGTAAAGCTTTGACCGTACTGTCCGACCCGCTGTTGTCTAAAGAGCACTGAGCCTTTGGATGACGCTTTGATCGCTAGTGCTACCACGAGAAAGAGAGGGCTGCAAAGGATCAGCATGAGCGAACTGCCAAGAATATCTATCGCTTGCTTAATTCGCAACAGGGAATATTTGCCCCTATCGGAGCTCACGAGATCTGGATATAGAGTCAAATTGCTTGGACGCCCGGGGGTATCTTGATCCCAGTCATCGGGAAAGAAGTGAAAGGAGATGCTGACTTGATTGAATTGGTCCGGTGTCAACCGATCTCTTAGCGCGTTGCTGACCCTGCTGAGGATAGCGCTGAGGATCGAGTTCTTGTCATCACTCGCGAGTCCTGTAAATATCACACCAACAACTGCCTGGTCTTTGTACCAACCGATTACGTCTGTCTCCCTGATGGATAGCAGCAGCACAGACAGCATCTTGTCGAGAGCCTTCCCGTTCTTTTCCGAAACCTGACGATTTCCTGGCTCCAGCAGCATAAGCAAGAAGGGTTCTCTTGAACGCTCCGTCCTTTTGCGCTCGACAGCAATCATGCGCTTAAAGGTTTCTTGGTTCAGTATGTCGCGCTCTTGAGCACCTAACTGCGCGAGTAAAGGATCAGCTGAATTTGAAGCTTTATCTATACGTAACATAGTCACAAATAACTCCTCTCGAGACGGTCACTTCACTATTCGCTGGCCACTAATGACAACAGCTCCTGGCCTGCTTGTGTCCGTATCATTTCTGAGGCAACATTAAACATCTGATTGCGATGGGTGGCGTAGGTAGGGATCTACAAATCGCAAGTTCGGAGACTAGACGATAAGAGACAGGCTCCCAATCAAAGTCAGTCATTTCGCTAAAACCCCATCCGATTGCGGGGCAGGCGCTTGGCTGTAGTAGTAGCTGCTGTCAGCTGCATTCGTGGAGCCATTCACTAACGCACCGATCAGTTTCTTATGGTCGAGTGCTTCGAGTCCCCTCTGTAACTGCCGCTTCTCCGTAGTTCCCTGCCTCGTAACGAGAAGGACTCCATCGGCCAACCGCATCCAGACGCTTGTGTCAGCCAACGGCAACACGGGAGGAGAATCGATGACGATCCAATCAAACCATGTGGCCAACTCATCCATCAGCGCAGACAGTCTTCCTGATTGCAGGAGTTCCTGCGCATTGCTCGGAGTGCTTCCCGCCGGAAGAATCCAGAGGTTCAGGCCTTCGAGTTGGTAGATATTAGCCCTTAGACTGGCCGCGCCCTGCAGACATTCACAGAGACCAGGATTCCTCCCGAGCCCGAACTTCTGCGATAGAGACGGACGTCGCAGGTCTCCTTCTAGCAGCAGGATTTTTTCATGAGTTCTTAGGGCAAGAGTGCAGGCCAGGTTCGCAGCGACTAGACTCTTGCCTTCTTGCGGAATTGTGCTCGTTATCAGCACCGTCTTAAGCAACCGCTGCCGACGGAGATGTCGCAATCGCACCCCTAGAAGTCGGAAGGCTTCCGCTGTTGGGCTATCGCTGTCCGTGAGACTGAGTAGCCGGCTCTGAGAATCGAGCGAGACTTGCAGGGACCCGAATTGGCCGAACGGAGCGGACTGTTCATCGGGCTGAGAAAGCTCGCTGGCTGAATGTTCAGGTTCCTTCGCCACTGGCTGCACCGCTATTGAGCTGAATGGCTTCTCGGTCTCTGTGGTTTCCGCCGCCCCAGACTCCTTAGACAGAGCCGCCGCTTCCCATTTCGAAGCTGCTTGACGTTCTACGCGCTGCAGCAGCACAGTCACTCCCGGCAGCGCCGACAAGTCTATACCAGAGCTTTCAGTTTCCGATCTTTGTAGTGCGTCAAATATATGGCTCATGTTTGCTCACTTCGATGGCTGCAGATGCGCCCAAGTCTGTATCGCTTGCGATTGGTCGTCGCATGGCTGCGTACAAATCAAGCAGCAGGTTTGTGATCCGTTGGACATCCATCTCACTGGAAAGCTTGCTTCTTGCAGCGTCAGGCGGGCCAACCATATCGAGGCGAAACTCTTTTGCCACATCTCCTATGACTTCCGGAGTGACGCTTTGCAGTCCTCTCGCATAGGCGGTCATCAGGGCATTGTCGCAAATTGTGTTAATCAGGCGCGGCAGGCCTTTCGAATGGCGATGCACTGCCGTAATGGTTTGAGCAGAGAATAGTGGATCAGCGGATAAGTCTGCTCCAGCAATCTGCAATCGCTGCTCGATGTATCGCTTCGTCTCCTCAGCATCCAGCGAACCAAGCTGCGTGCGAACCGCGATTCTTTGTTTGAGTTGTCTAAGTCCGACAGAATCCAGCTTCTCGTCAAGTTCGGGCTGTCCCACCAATACAATCTGCAACAATTTGTCATCGTCTGTTTCAAGGTTCGATAGAAGACGGAGTTCCTCAAGAATGTCCTCGGACAAATGGTGTGCCTCATCTACTATGAGCACGGTAGTCATTTTCTGTGAGCCTCGCGAGCCTAAGAACTGACCGAGATCAAACAATAGATCGCTTTTGTTTTTACCGGTAACCGGAAGCCTGAAGTCGGAGACAATGTACTGTAGGAACTCAGTAGGAGAAAGCCGCCCATTAAATAGATATGCGTAGGCAATATCTTTGCTCTCCTTTAAGAGCGCGAGCAAACACCGGAGCAGAAGGGTCTTTCCGGTGCCCACCTCTCCAGTCAACACAACAAAACCCTTGTGTTGCCGTATGCCATAGTAAAGCGCCGTCAGCGCTTCGCTGTGCCGCTTGGTCGGGACAAAGCAAGTGGGATTAGGTGTGAGCTCGAATGGATTGCGCGTTAGATTAAAGAATGCTTTGTACATAGGGAGCTGAACCTAATCGTGTAGATAGCTGACCGCAGAACCAGCCAGAATGGCAGCGAAGGCTAATGCAGCCATGGTCCATCCCAAGACCATTCTTTTCTTACTGATTCGTTCATCCAATGGACTCACAATCTCAGGAATTTCCGATAGGATCGCTACTGGAAGCAGGAGCTTTATTTCCTTCTCACTATGCAAACGGTCATCCATATATTCAAATCCACCCGCCACAATGAGGCCCAAAACGAGGCCGAGACCCAACCCGGCGCCACAGAATTTAAGACGGTTAGGAAATTCCGGCTTCAACGGTAAGCTAGGTGGATCAAGGATGCTGAACCGCTCACCTTGCTGCATTTGTTCCATGCTAGTCGCCATCTCCGATTCGTTTTCCTTCTTTAACAGATCGTCGTAATTAGCCTTGGATTGATCATAGCCACGGGTCAGATCTGCTAACTGCTCCTCGCTCGCCGGTTCAGTGTTCAAGCGATCCTGATAGCCGTTGACTCTTGCTTTTAGCTCAGTAATTGCTTGCCCGCGATTCGCAATCTCTACCTGGTTGGCTTGTAACTGGCCTTGCAGTTGCAAGGCCGCCGAATTCTTTGAAGCATCTGTTGCGTCGAACTGTCTCACACCATTGCGTAGTGTCTTCGGCTCAGCATTGATGGTGTCTCTCGTCCTTTCGGCCTTGGTTATCTCGTCTTTCAGGTTCTCGACTTCCGGGTAATTGTCGGTGTAGCGAGACCTAAGGTCTGCGAGCTTTGACTTTAGTCGATCGATGTTCTGATCGCCAGTCGGCGTACTGTCGGCACTCCCAGGGTTCGAATGGAGAGTTCGGTATTGCTCTATGAGTGTCTGGAGATAGACCCGCTGCTGTTTTGCGGTGTTGAGAGTATCCTGTTCGTTCTGTAGCTGCGCCTGAAGGCCGCTGAGAATTTGGAGGTTGCTCGCTTCCTGAGAAGGCAATTCACCTTCATGCTTCCCTTTGAAATCTCGAACCTTCGCTTCCTGGTCGGCAAGGCTCGCTCGCGCATCTTCCAACTGGCTCTCGAGAAACTTTGTTGTGGCTTCGGACTGTTGCTGGCGTACTTGCAAATTGTCCGTGATAAACAGGCTCGACAATTCGCGAGTTACCTGCTGAGCAACATGAGAATCACGAGTCGAATAGCTGATTTTGAATGCTGTGATCTGGTCATCGTGAGAGTCACGCACGAGCACGATGTCTATGTCTTTGCGCATGAGTTCGACTTTTTCATCTGGAGTGAGGTGACGTCGACTGTCGCCGTAGAGATGCAACTTATCAATGATCAGAAGAAGGCGGGTGCGGCTCAGAATCTGTTGCGTAATACTTTGAAGTCGATTCTGCAAATCGTCGTTGACATTTGACTCGACATAATTTTTCGGCATCGTGGGCTGCTCCACTAGGATCAGCGTGTTTGACTTATAGCGTGCCGGCAAAACCCAGCTTGCACCCCATACCATAAGCCATCCCAGAAATAGCGGTATCAGGAAGTGGATATGGTGGCGCTTGACTAACTGTAGGTAACGCTGGATATCGAGTCCTTCGGAGCTCTGTTCCTCGTAGGTTTCTTCCATGATCATCTTCCTAATGGCCTTGTGAACTGGTAGGAGACGGAGATGAACTCGCGATTGCTATCAGGAGAGTTGGAAATCACCGCAATGCGGCTATAACTCTGGTGCAGTCGGACGTAGCCAAGTTCTGCCTTGAAGTGATCGCTTATCGAGTGCTCAGCAGAGACGGCTCCTGAAACAGTGTGTCCCCCCGGAAGATACGGAGAGAACAAATGGATAACGTTCTTGTTGATCACATAACTCGCCGCAGACCCTATGATCCAGGCGCGTGTCATCTGCCAGCGTACAGAGGCATTTGCGCTACTCGAAGTGAACGCCCCAGACAGGCCCGTGCTCCCAGTAACCGTTCGCGAGTAACTGGCCACAAGATTTGTATGGCTCCTTTGCCATCCGATGCTTGCCATCGCAGAGGGCATCCACGAGCGGAACGGTGCCGAGAGAGATTGGGTGGCGTCAACGTGTTGCGGACCACCTGAGAAAGAGAAGGAAAGCCTTGGATTCAAATAGACCGTGTAAAAAGGCAACAGGGTATGGGTCTGCACCTCAGTCTGTGAATTCGCTGGATTGGCCTGGGCGTTTACAGGCTTACTCTGACTTTCTAAATACTGATAGGTCAAACCAACATACTGGGTACTGGACAAACGTTGGCTGTAGAAAACCGAACCTCCGCGCGAGTTCGAGTCGTAGAGACCTGAGGCTTCGGCTGGATTGGGGTAATGACTTTGAGTGATAATCCCTCCAAAGCCCATCATGCTATTCATACTGAATTGATAACTTAGTCCCATATTCGCGGTATTACTGAGTTGTTCAGCGAAAGGAGCGACAACCCCTGTTGGTTGAGCCTGCGCTGAACCCGATATCGCGACCCCAGAAAGAGGATTGGGCTGATTGAACACATTCGAGATCTTCTGAAAGGAGTCGTTTATGTTTAAGGTCGTATATGGGCTCAGACGGTATTGAAAATTCAGTGCTGCATTCTGATCTGCTGCATTGAGAGCGGTGGTGTGCTGATAGAAGGTGAAGCCTGGACTATACGTCAGCGTCCGCTTTTGCCGTGGGGTTGTCAGGTTCAGCGTAAACGTGGGCCAAACTGAGTAAGTAACGTCATGAATCGGATTGGTACTTCCGCCTGCGAGGATATTGTCATCGTATGCGGTATTGAGGATCAAACCGGTGGCCAGATAATTTGACCGTTCTTCATCTCCGACCGTTGTCGGATAGGCTTCAGCGCTCACAGGCGGGGGTATCAGCATTCGGGTTTCCTCATCCGGTGTGGCCTGAGACCAGACCGGGGTCGCCACGAGTATTGCGAGAAAAAGACATACACATTTAAGCATGAAAGCCTTCAAGGTACGACGACTGTGTCGTGCGGCCTAAGCTGGACGTTCTGCTGTGAATTCTTTCCTTTAATGAAGTTCTTGTAATTGAAGACAATCCGGAACTCACCGCCGCCAACATTCTGTCGCAGGATGTAAATACTTTTTTGCTTGGCGAAATCTCGGGGACCACCGGCAATCGCAATTGCATCCACAACCGTTGGCGCCAGCGTAAGTGAGTATGATCCCGGCTTTACGACCTGTCCAAGGATGTTGAATTTCTCGCTGTTAATCTGCTCGACCATGATCGTAACTACTGGGTTGGTGATGTAGTTTCGGAGTTTCGCAGCAATATCCTGCTCGAGTTGCAAGGGGGTTCGACCGGCTGCCTGAACCTCTCCTACCAAGGGCAACGAAATTTTCCCATCCGATCGCACCTGAATCGACCGAGAGATGTCAGATTCCTTCCAGACATTGATCGCCAGGACGTCATCATTACCAATGACGAAGCTATCGTCATGTGGCTTGTTGCCCGATTGTGCGAGTGGCTGTGCGGCCGAGGCCGCCATCGTAGCTACCGGGAATCCGCGAGTAGCCTTACTGTGGGTAGCCACTTGTCCCAGCAGAGAACCGGAAAGAACAGTCAAGAGGAGTCCTGATTTGATTAGGCGAGTTGCGTTACCTTTCAAAACAAATCCTGTCGAAGTTCTGAGCGAGTCAGAACAGGATGCCACGATGCGAGATGTGAATTGGTGAGGGTGCATCCTGGATACCCTGGTCTGCGACAGTAATGCAATTTTCTGGCCGGGTTCATTCAAACCTGATCGGCTCGTATCGAACGTTAGTTAGCTATTTGCTGGCCGCTATGAAGTACCGTTTCACCAAACCTTCCCGCTCCTGTGGCTTGAACGGGCGGGAACGCGTCTGCGAAGCCCTGCGCTGTCACAGGTTCCACATCGGTGGCATCAATTTCCATCGCAACGGACTTCGCCATCATGTCCACAGAAAGGACCAGGCGATACAGATTTTTCTTGCGAACCAGAATCCCTTCGACGCCCTCGAGGGGGCCTCGAGTGACGCGAACCCGCTCGCCACACTTCAGGAAGGGATGTGGTTCTATGCGGAAGGGCCCTTCAACTGCCCTTCGAATTGCCTGAATCTCAGCTTCCGGGATGACCGCGACGCATTCGCCGCGGAGCAGGATCATGTGAACTCCTGGGGTCGTCACGACCTGCAGCCGGCGATCGAGCCCTCCCCGGAGAAATACATAGCAGGGGAACAGCGGAAGCGTAATCAGTTTACTTCTGTCTTTCCAGCGCCGCGTTGACTCGTAGAGTGGCAGAAACACCTCGAAGCCCTTTGCCGACAGCATCGTCGCCACCGTCTTTTCGTGCTGATGGCGAGTGTAGAGCGCCCACCAGTCTGAGGAATCGTGCGTTCCGGCGTCAATACTCTGCGAAGTCAGCATTTTGCTTCACCTCTCCTTATTACAGGGCGACATCTCCGACAAACCCATAGAAAGGCACAGCTTCGCCCTGTGGGCTACAGCCCTCGCTTTTTTCTCGGCGACTCAGTCTTCGAACGACTCTGGGATCTGCCTGCCTAATGTGCTGCACGACAAGGGCCTATTGGGTGCAATCAACAAAAAGTCCCGCTAGTATGGCTTATTGACCATTTCTTTGGAAATTTGCAAGCCGTGATTACTTTGGTCGTACGTTCTCGCTCCAAAAATGGCAGCGGATTGCATACATACGTAACAGTGACTTGCATACCTTTTGCTAAGTACTTAGTATTTCTGGAGGATCCTATGAGGCCTGATGGGGAGGATTCAGTTGCCGTTTTGACGAACATGGCTGCGCCCAACTCAATCGCCACGCCGAGCAGGCCAGCAAAGGTTTCAAACCGATTGCCGAGCCATAAAGGAGCCGTTCAGGTAGAGAAGTTTGGGATGTGCCGTGGAGCCACGGCGATGGACGAGCGGAGGAGGATCGGCCGTCGGCTACCCGTCGAAAATAGGCTTAAGTTGGATCAGGCTGCGGTCAGGTCTACCGAGGCTCTGGTTACCTGCCGGATCATCATTTTCGGCGAGAGTACCCGGACCAGCGATGGCATTCTTCGTGATTCGACAGGAGGTTGTAACCCTGGAGGCTGCAATGGTTTGGAGACGGCCAGTCCTAGCCGATCACGGGCGCAAGATTGCTTCAGAAGTTACGGAATGACCACTGTGATCTCGTTTGACGCAACGCTCTCTCCCCCGCCCGAATCGACGCTTTTCACTACGTAGTTGTAGGTAGTACCATTCGCGACTGTGCTATCCACATAGTCGGTCGCCGAATCCGTCGAGGAGTTCAGCAACGCAAGAGTCCCACCACTTATCATCCGATAGATGTTGTAGCCTATCACCAGTACGGGCGAGTTCACGGGTGCGGTCCAACTGAGGTCGACCGAATACGTGACTGCTGTGCCCGTACCGCTCAGTGCTACCGTGGCCGTACTCCCGGTCGTCGAGTTGCTGCTAATGGTGAGGGTTCCGGTTAGGGCTGCTGCCGTGGTCGGATCGAACTGCACCTGCAGCGTCAGAGTCTGGTTCGGGCTCAGCGTCGCCGGCAACGTGCCTCCGACGAGGGTGAAGCCGGCACCTGTGATGGCTGCTGAGTTCACCGTCACCGCCGACGTGCCGGTCGAGGTCAGCGTCAGCGTCAGGGTCTTCGCTGTGTTGACCGTTTGACTGCCGAAGTTCAAGGTCGTCGTGCTCACCGCCAGCTGGGGATCTGTTGACGCCGCGCCCGTGCCACTCAGAGCTACCGTGGCTGTACTCCCGGTCGTCGAGTTGCTGCTGATCGTGAGGGTCCCCGTCAACGCTGCTGCCGTGGCCGGATCGAACTGGATCTGCAGCGTCAACGATTGGCCGGGGGTTAGCGTTACCGGAAAGCTCGCAGCGACGATGGTGAAGCCAGCGCCCGTGATGGCCGCCGAGTTCACCGTCACCGCCGACGTCCCCGTCGAGGTCAGGGTTAGGGTTTGCGTCTTCGCCGTGTTGACCGTTTGACTGCCGAAGTTCAGGCTCGTGGTGCTTACCGCCAACTGCGGGCTCGCTGCTGCCGTCCCCGTTCCACTCAGAGCGACCTGGGCAGTGCTGCCCGTAGTCGAGTTGCTGCTGATCGCAAGTTGCCCTATTAGAGCTCCGGTGGTGGGCGGCTTGAACTGCACCTGCAGGGTCAGCGTTTGATTCGGTGCCAGCGTCGCAGGCAACGTGCCTCCGGTGATGGTGAAGCCCGAGCCCGTGATGGCTCCTGAGTTCACCGTCACCGCCAGCGTCCCCGTCGAGGTCAGGGTCAACGTCAGCGTCTTCCCCGTGTTGACCGTGTCGCTGCCGAAGTTCAGGCTGGTCGCGCTTACCGCCAACTGCGGGCTCGCCGCCGCCGTCCCCGTTCCACTCAGAGCGACCTGGGCAGTGCCGCCCGTAGTCGAATTGCTGCTGATGGTGAGACTTCCGGTCAACGCTGCGGCCGTGGTCGGATCGAACTGCACCTGCAGCGTCAGAGTCTGGTTCGGGCTCAGCGTCGCCGGCAACGCGCCTCCCACGAGGGTGAAGCCGGCACCTGTGATGGTCGCTGAGTTCACCGTGACCGCCGACGTCCCCGTCGAGGTCAGGGTCAGGGTCTGCGTCTTCGCCGTGTTGACTGTTTGACTGCCGAAGTTCAGGCTCGTCGTGCTTACCGCCAACTGCGGGCTCGCTGCCGCCGTGCCTGTACCACTCAAAACTACCTGGGCAGTGCCGCCCGTAGTCGAATTGCTGCTGATGGTCAGGCTTCCGGTCAACGCTGCTGCCATGGTCGGATCGAACTGCACCTGCAGCGTCAGCGTCTGATTCGGGCTCAGCGTCGCCGGCAACGCGCCTCCCACGAGGGTGAAGCCGGCACCCGTGATGGTCGCTGAGTTCACCGTGACCGCCGACGTCCCCGTCGAAGTCAGGGTCAGGGTCTGCGTCTTCGCCGTGTTGACCGTAACGCTGCCGAAGTTCAGGCTCGTCGTGCTCACCGCCAACTGCGGTCTCGCCGCCGCCGTCCCCGTTCCACTCAGAGCGACCTGGGCAGTGCTGCCCGTAGTCGAGTTGCTGCTGATGGTGAGACTCCCGGTCAACGCTGCTGCCGTGGTCGGATCGAACTGCACCTGCAGCGTCAGAGTCTGGTTCGGGCTCAGCGTCGCCGGCAACGCGCCTCCCACGAGGGTGAAG
>DATCDL010000361.1:0-4231 GCA_036510715.1 Acidobacteriaceae bacterium | reverse complement strand
CGGCTGGCAGTTCCAGGAGGTGCGGTGGTCCACCACCACCGGCTCCGACGGCCTGCCTGATTACCGCAATCCCTCGCAAACCGCTCGCATCCAGTACATCTACGATTCGCAGGACCGCGCTCTGGTGCCGCAGTTTGGTGTTCGTTCCGTCACCGATGTTGGCTATCTCTACGACACGCCCGGCAGCCCCAGCACGCCCCGGATTTTCAGCCAGATTGAGTTCGCCCACACCTTCGCAAAGAGAAACATTCTGCTGATGAATATGGAGGGGGGCACCATGCTCAACCACAACGTGGCCCAGCCCTTCCGCTACACGCTGGGTGGTGCGCTGCGGCTCAGCGCTAGCGCCATCGATCAGTACCGCGGCACGGACTACTTCCTGGTCACACCCGGCTATCTGCGCAGGATCAAGTCTCTTCCCGCGCCACTCAGCAACAGTCTCTACTTTGGCACTGTCTTTGAGGCTGGGCAGATGCGCTCTCCCGATGGAAACAGGATCACGCGCGCCGATGTGTACTTCGGATTACTCGCCGAAACACCCCTCGGCGTAGTCTCGATCGGTCCCGCAATCGGGAATGGCGGCGAACGCAAGCTCGTCTTCACGATCGGAAAATTCTTCTAAACCGTTCATCCTCTCGCCGCCCTAGCTCCCCGTGCTCAGCCGCAGCGCCAGCCGCTCCGGCAACTGTGCCTCGCGGATCGCTGCCTGTGCCTCTGCCACATCGTACGGCGTGCGGAAGAAGGTGACCTCCTCCAGCACATCATCGTAGATCGCGAACGCGGCGCGCCAGTCGCCATCCCGAGGCTGCCCCACTGCACCCGGATTGATGAGATGCCGTGAGCCTGGCGGCACCGCCTGTGTCACATATTCCGTCGTGTTGCCGCGAGGCTCCGAGTACACCGGACGATCTTCCGCCCAGTCGTGCAATCGCTGCGAGAAACCTCCTTGCACATGCGTGTGACCAAAGAAAGTGATCTCCGTCTCCATCCGCTGCAGCGGAGTCCACGCATCCCTCATCGAGGCAATGTACTGGTCTTCATGCAGCGGTGATCCGTGCGCGCACATAGCGCGTTCGGTGGCGCGAATGGGCCCCTTTGGTACTGCCCGCAGCCACTCCCGGTTATCCGGACGCAGATGCAGCCGTGTCCATGCTGCAGCTTGCGCAGCCACCGGATTGAACCCCTGCGAACTGGTCAAACCGCAGCAGACGCGATCATGATTCCCGCGCACGTGGATCGTACCCACCGCCCGAAGCAGGTCGATCACCTCGTTCGGCCGAGCCCCATAGCCCACCACATCGCCCAGGTTCCACACCTGGTCGAACCCCCCGCCAACGTGGTTCTGCGCTACTCCGAGGACAGCCTCAAGCGCATGCAGATTTCCGTGGATGTCCGACACAACAAGCGCTCGCATAAACGGCCACCCTGCAGAGCATTAGATTCCCGAACGCACCATAGTAGCAAGTGGGCGCTCGCGTGGCGTCGTCATCGTGGGTGCCGAAGCCAGCAAGCTCCGCGTATACGGATGTTGCGGCCGTGTCAGTACCTGCATCACGCTGCCCTGCTCTACGATCTCCCCGTGGCGCATCACCGCCACCCTGTCCGCCACCTGCGCAACCACCGCCAGGTCATGCGAGATGAACAGCATCGACAGTTCGTGTTCACTCTTCAACTCCCTGAGCAGCGAGAGAATCTGCGCCTGCACCGTCACATCCAGCGCCGTCGTCGGCTCATCGGCGATCAGCAATCGAGGCTTGTTGATCAAGGCCATCGCAATCACGATCCGTTGCCGCTGTCCGCCAGAGAACTGGTGCGGATAGTCATTCATGCGGCGCTCCGGACCGGGCAGCGCGACCTCTCGCATCGCTGCCAGAACACGCTCGCGGACCTCGCGGCGTGCTGTCCTCGGAGCGTGCGCCAGCAACGCCTCCGCAATCTGCCGCCCCACCTTCATCACCGGATTCAGCGCCGTCATCGGCTCCTGAAAGATCATCGCCATCGATCTGCCGCGATGCCGCCGCATGGCCTGTTCGGGCAGCGCCAGCAGGTCGTCCGTCACTCCATCAGCGCGCACCAATTCGATCGCGCCGCTCACCGCTGCGCTCGGCGGAAGCAGTCGCAGCAACGCCAGCGAAGTCGCGGACTTGCCTGACCCGGACTCCCCGACCAGCCCCAGCGTCTCACCCGGAGCAATCTCGAACGACACGCCGCGCACCGCCTCCTGCTGCGAGAACGCAATGCGCAGATCCCTCACCGACAACAACGGTGTACCTAGCAGCGGCGAAGCCTCGTCATGTCCAACCAACGTCACCTTCCGAGCATAGCGGATCGTCAACCCCGGCACCCCATCACTCCACCACGCTGAACGTTCGCCACGGACTGATCTTCATGTCGCCCTCAGCGCCCACGCTCCACACGCGCCAGCGATATCGTCCAGCCTCACCCGCAAACTGTGCGATGACGTGCGTCTGCAATCGCGGGTTCCGGTCCTCCACCAGGTACAACCGCGCGTCCGACCACGAACCTCCCCTGCCCCTCTGCCACTCCACCACCTGCAGCCCGGCACCGCCGTTGTTATCCCACACTAACTCGGGCTGTGGCACGCACTGAGCTCCATCATGCGGAGTCGCCAGTGAAACGCCCTTCACCCCGCCGCGCCGCTCCGCCGCCGACGTCGGAGCTGTCTCCATCAGCCTCTCCCGCACATTCGTCTGCTCGAACTGAGGCAGATTCAGCGACATTTGCAGCACCCGCCACTGGTCATTCTTTGCTGTGCGCAACACCACCAGCGGATGCGCGACGCCAAACACATTTTTCGACGAAGCCACCACGCGCAGCGCCACCGCAGCAAGCCCACCGTTGGTCGAAACGTGCTCCACCTCCACACGAAACGACGCATCCCCAGCGACTGCATCTCCCGTCGTCGTAAGCATTCGTCGCACTCCCTCAGACAGGTTGCCCGCCATCGCAGGGTCGGCCTCATCGCCCATCGATTCACCGTTCAGCAGACGCTTCATCGCACTCGTCGCCACCGCCGCCGCCGCCCGTTCCTGGCTGGTCAGAGCGACCTGCACGCAGCCTGGACAATCCTTGCCCGGCTCGCTCATCCACAGCGCAAACGCACGCGCCGCCGCCATGTGCACAGCATGCGAGAGGATCGCAACCTGCTCCAACTGCGGTTCGTCCTCCGTCACTCCATCCTGATAAAAGCTTGCCGGCCGCAGCATGGCCAGACCATACGCACCCTGCATCTGGTTCCACCACGAAGAGGGCAACGCTCCCAACAGCACGTCCGGATACGCCGCCGCCCCCTGCGCAGCCCTCAGCTTCTCCGCCAACTTGTCCGGGTCCACCTCCGTGAACGTAACCTCCAAATTCGGGAAAGCCCTTCGCAGCCTGTCCATAAACCGCTGCACCACAGCACTAGGCACAGGCGCTGCTTTCCGCTTACCCGCCTCACTCATCGCGCTCGTAGACTCTCCAAGGCCGGCCAGATCCACCCCGTGATTGCTCGCGGCCGTTCCAAAGCTACCCTCCGTCTGACCAAGATTGCCGCTCTCGATCCCGTACGTCCCCGACGTCGTCCCGTAATTGCCCGCAGTCTGCCCAAAGCTCCCCGCGGCCTGCTGCTTATACCCGATGCCATTCTGAGTCGCCGGCGCATCTTCTCCAGGTCCGGAATGCGGCGCACTGATGGTTGCGCTGCTGGCGTCCACGCCGTAGCTCGAGGAGCTCTGCCCATACGTACTAGAGTTCTGCCCAAAGTTCCCCGGCGTCTCCTCCACGTAGGTCGACGGCCGCACATCATGCAGCGCGAAGATCGCAGCAAGGGTGGTCTTCGGAGGACGATTCGGTGCGACCACAAACCACACAATCAGTGGCCCTTGCCGCAGCGCCCTCAGCGACTCCGACGAATCTCCATCCTGCGCCTGCGACGCAACAGCACAAGCCAGCAGCGTTGCCGACAAAAGCCCCGCCACGCCTCGCCTGCTCACCACCGCTGCCTCCACTCCCAACGACTTCAGTCTATTCCGATGCACTATTGGACGGCACAACAGCACAAGCGTCGCTGCACATCGCGCGTCCCCATCGACCCGGCACTCATCTAATCCCAATGGCTCACGTCCCCATGCCCCACGCGCTTCGCCTCTCCGTGCTCGACCAGTCCCCCGTCCCCGCTGGCTCCACGCCCTCGCAGGCCCTCGCCAACTCCCTCGACCTCGCCCGCCAC
>DATCDL010000360.1:0-3216 GCA_036510715.1 Acidobacteriaceae bacterium | reverse complement strand
CTCGATTTCTCCAGCCTCCGCCCACGCTCGCACACGCGGCTGAGCCTCCGGCGCAATCACCGTCAGGCTCGCTTCCGCAATCAGCAAGCTTTCAATCTTCGACTCCGCAATGTTCCCCGCGCCCACCACCACGCAGGGCCTCGCAGCAAGCTTCAGAAAAATCGGAAACAGACTCATGCCCTCTCCTTAGCCCACACTCGCTGGCACTCGTCCCGGCGACGGATCACGTTCTACCGCCTCAACAACTGCGCCAGCAAGCTGAGCCCGCAAATCCTCATCACTCGTTCGCCGCAGGTACGCGCGCAGATTCTCGCCCTCACTGCGCTGCTTCAAATACCCACGCAGCAGCCGCTCAATCGCCTCCGGGCAATCTTCCGCCGCAGCACGATACCCGATCTGCCGTGCAATTCCAGCATACTGACCGACCGCCCCACCCACACAAAAATAAAACGCGTCGACCAGCTTCCCATCCTTCTTCAGCTTCTTGCCCTCCAGTCCAATATCGGCAATCCAGCTCTGCCCGCAACTATTCGTACAGCCCGTCACCTGCAGCCGCAGCTGCTGATCGAACTCCGGCAGCCTCTCCTCCATCTCCCCGACGAGCCACTTCGTAAATCCCTTGGTCTCCGCAATCGCCAGCTTGCAAAACTCCGTCCCCGTGCAAGCCACAGCACCGCGATAAAACACATGTGGCTGCACCTCCAAACCCAGCGCCGTGATCTTCCCCACCAGCTCATGCGTCTTCGCGTTCGGCACATTCACCAGCACGATATTCTGCCCAATCGTCGCCCGCAGATGCCCATCCCCATATCCTTCGCTCAAGCTCGCCAGCGCATGCAGCTGCTCCGGATTCAGCCGACCATTCAGCACCGTCACACCCACATAACTCAGCCCTTCCTGCCGCTGCTTATGCACGCCCACATGATCCCGATACACGTCCTCCGCGATCGGTCCTTCTTCCACCGGATCAAACGAGTACCCCAGCTTCGCCTCGATCGCAGCCAGCATCGACTCAGCCGTCCAACCATGCTTCATAAATAAATACTTAAGCCGAGCATGGCCCCGGCTCTCGCGCAGCGCATCTTGCTCGCGGAAGATCTCGCACACCGCCGTCACCGCATCCAGCGCCTTATCCTGTGGCACAAACGCGTTCAACCGCACCGCCAGGTGCGGTTCAGCCGACAACCCTCCGCCCACGCGCAAACTATACCCAATCTCCTCGCGCCCATCCTTCACACGCTTCAACGCCGTCAACCCCACGTCATTAATCTCCGGAAAGCTGCACCAGATCGGGCACCCCGTCACCGAAATCTTGAACTTCCGCGGCAGGTTAACAAACTCCGGATTCGCCGTCAGTTTCTGTGCAATCTTCACCGCCAGTGGCGACGCATCCAGCAGTTCATGCCCATCCAACCCTGCCAGCGGGCAGCCGGTCACATTGCGCACCACATCGCCGCAAGCACCCTTCGGCGACAACCCAATCGCCGTCAGTGCATCCACCACCTCCGGCAGCGACTCAATCGTCAACCAGTGCAACTGAATATTCTGACGCGTCGTAATATCGGCCACGCCCCGCGCATACTTCGCCGTAATATCCGCAATCGTGTGCAACTGCTTCGCCGTCAGCAGCCCGTTCGGCAACCCTACGCGCATCATGAAATACTGCGTCGCCTTACCCACACCGCCCGCGCCGCCCGTCACACCAGCGCCATCGCCCTGTGTATACACGCCCCACCACTTGAAGTAGAACTCAGCCCACTCCGGCAGAACGCTCCCGCGACCCTCGCGTGCAAACTGCCGCACCTCATCCCACGCGGCCCACGGATCCTTCTCCAGCTTTAGCCGCTCAGACCTCTGGGCCTTCGTCTCCTTCGCAGCAACCGCACCAGGCTTAGCAATCTCGCTCAAAGTAATCTCCAATCCATCTCAGAAAAATCATCCAAAAATCAAAAGGCCCACGATTCAATTCGTGGGCACTTGGGTAACTCTCAGCTTTAGCTTATCTATCGTTCAACAAGCAGCAGCGTCCGAGGCCTCAAGGCCTGAACAAGGACAACACGCTGCTGTGAACATAACCTTCATCCTTATTAGTCTACCCGGAACGCCCACACCGCACAACCATCTATATTCTGCGGGCGAATGGATCATCGGCCCCTTCACCCAACGGGTAACACCTTGATTCGGAACCGTCCAAACGTAAGAGTGACACCTGGGACCATCTTGAAATTGTTCTCACTTTCCGGCAGCCTCTGGTTGTGTTTCGTCAGGGAAGGTGCTTCATACGCCAGCAACTCCATGGAAATCGGTGAAAGCGCTCATTCCAGCGACTCCAACCCATCGGTTCCACGCTGCCACGTTGAACCTGGTGAAAAGCCAAACACATGGGGCAGTTCGTGCTTGTGTCTTACGGAACTAGTATAGGTGCCAGCGACACAATCGAGCTCGCGATGCTTATCCGCCATCCACATACTAGGCCAGATCCTGCTCGATGGAACCCGGGAAACCCGATCGCAGCGCCCCCTCTACCGGTCGTTCCAGCGGCCGTCGTACGGATAGCAATTGTGTGCATCGAGTATCCGTCGGTCACGGTTCAGAAAAATCAGATCAGGCGCCTGCGCGGATGCAATCGATAAGGTGGCCGGCAGGATCATCCCCGCCAGGAGCGAAACATGCTTTCTAAGCAACATGATTAAGACCCCACTCCGAAATTTGGTGCCCATACAAATCATCTGCGCTTCGGACCATTTCTAAACACGAGCCCTCGCTCGGTTCCTGACAACAATGGCGACCTACGCGAAACATGGCTTCTCCTAGCGCGTTTGAAAGTTGATATAGATGGGATTGCCGAGCACAAGCAGTGTGCCGTGGCTGTCCCGGATCTCAGCCCGCAACCAGTGGCGGCCGCTGCTGGCCATCCAGTGCGCATGAAGCGTTTCGTCGCTGCCGGAGATCTCCAGTGGAGCGAGTTCTGGAGACTCATGCCCATCCACAAGCAGGTGAACCTGATCCCCTGTGCAACCTGCAACATGCACGTTCAACTGAACCGACATGCCGTCGGAAGCAGTGAGGTCCTCACCCATCTGCGCATGGCGTGATCCGACGCCGGCCTCCATATCAAGCAACTTGTCGTGCGAGGAGGTCAGATCGATGAAGACCCGGCCACGGCGAATGCCGTTGAGTATGGCGGGAACGGAGAGTTCATCTGCCTCAACAACC
>DATCDL010000359.1:0-4715 GCA_036510715.1 Acidobacteriaceae bacterium | reverse complement strand
GCGATCAACGAGGCGATGCGCGACTGGGTCACGAACGTGCGGTCGACGTTTTATATTCTGGGCTCGGCGCTGGGAGCGCATCCGTATCCGACGATGGTGCGGGATTTTCAGCGCGTGATTTCGAAGGAGATGAAGCGGCAGATTCTGGAGCATGAGGGGCGGCTGCCGGATGTGATCGTTGCTTGTGTGGGTGGTGGGTCGAATGCGATTGGAGCGTTTTATGAGTTTCTTCCCGACGCGAATGTTGCGCTGATTGGCGTGGAGGCTGGCGGGCGCGGGATGGCTCTGGGAGAGCATGCTGCGAGGTTCGCGCCCAATGGCGGCGGGGTTCCGGGCGTGCTGCAGGGGACGTACAGCTACGTGTTGCAGGATGCGGCGGGGCAGATCGCGGCGACGCATTCTGTGAGTGCGGGGCTGGACTACGCGAGCGTTGGGCCGGAGCATGCGATGCTGCATGATTCGGGGCGCGCGACGTATACCTCGGCGACCGATGATGAGGCGTTAGAGGCGACGAAGGTGCTGAGCCGGACCGAGGGAATTATTCCGGCGCTGGAGAGCGCACATGCGATTGCAGAGGCGATCAAGCTGGCTCCGAAGATGGGGAAAGACAAGATCATGGTCGTGAATGTGAGCGGGCGCGGGGATAAGGATATTGGGATCTTGACGCGCGAGTTGGACTTGGGAGGAGAGACAGCTTCTAGCCGTTAGCTTCTAGCTCTTAGCTAAAAGCTGAGGGCGTTTTGCAGCGCTGGTGTCGTGACTATTATGGCAATCATTTTTTCAAAGAAGCCGGGGCTCGTTATTTATTTCACTGCTGGTGATCCCGATTTGGCGACTGCGCGGGAGATGGCGCTGGCGGCGATTGATAATGGGGCGGATGTGATAGAGCTGGGGGTGCCGTTCAGCGATCCGCTGGCGGATGGGCCGGTGATTCAGCGGGCTAGTGAGCGTGCGGTTGCGAGAGGGACGCGGCTTGCGGATGTGCTGGTGATCTGCAAGGAGATTCGCGCGGCGCGGCCTGCGGCTGGGATCATTTTATTCAGCTATTTGAATCCGGTGCTGCGGTTTGGGATGGAGGCGTTTGCGAAGGCGGCGAAGGACGCGGGCGCGGACGGGGTGCTGCTGACGGACATGATCGTCGAAGAGGCGGACGAGTATTTGAAGCTGATGCACGAGCATGGTCTGGCGCCGGTGTTTTTGGCTGCTCCGACGTCGCCGGATGCTCGGCTGAAGGCGATTGCGGAGAACTCGCAGGGGTTTGTGTATGCGATCTCGCGGGTGGGGATTACGGGGACGCAGACGGAGTTGGCTGGCGACGCGAAAGGGCTGGTGGAGAGGTTGAGGAAGTTCACGAAGCTGCCGATTGCGCTGGGCTTTGGGGTGTCGACCCCGGAGCATGTGCGGGCGGTGGGTGAGTTTGCGGATGCGGCTGTTGTCGGGAGCGCGATTGTGGCGCTGATCGAGAAGACGCCTGCGGAGGAGGCTCCCAGGGCGGTTGGAGATTTTGTACGGAACTTGTGTGGAGGCGTAAAGACTGTATGAGTGGGCCGGGTAACACGTATCATTACATCGGGCCTGAAATCGCGCGGCTGTAGCAGGTGAGTCCGCGCACAAACCAAGTGGAATGCGAGTTCCACGAAACTTTCGCGAGCCGATGCGGGCTCGCTGCAAGAGGCAGAATGGATATTCCCGACTGGCGGAAGAAGATTGATGAACTGGACGAAAAGATCGTCCAACTGCTCTCGGAGCGCGCGGCTGCAGCGGTCGCGATTGGTCAGCTCAAGGCAAAGAACAGCGCTCCGATCTACGAGCCGCAGCGCGAGAAGGCCGTGTTTGAGCATGTACGGCGCGTCAACCCGGGACCGTTATCCGGTGCGCAGGTGCAGGATGTGTATGAGCGGCTCATGGATGTGATGCGGGCGTTGCAACGTCCGTCGTAACGATTTGCAGTTGCGTGCTGAGGTGAACTCGGCCGCGCTGCCAGGCAGTACAAATTTGAAGCAGGACTATAGAGGAATATTGTGATGATCGTCGCCATGCAGGACCACGCCACCGATGAACAGATCCAGAATGTGATCGAACGAATGGTGGAACTCGGATTCAATGTGCACCGCACCACGGGTGAGGTGCAGACCATACTTGCGGGCGTGGGAACGCCGGCGCACTTTGAGGTGACGGAGTTCCAGGTGCTTCCGGGTGTCCACCAGGCGTATCGGATTTCGTCGCAGTACAAGCTGGCGGGGCGCGGGTTTCGGCCAGAGGGAACGCGGGTTACATTTCCGAACGGCGTGGTGGTGGGCGGCGATGAGATCGTCATCATGGCGGGACCGTGTTCGGTGGAGAGCCGCGACCAGATTCGTCTGAGCGCGCAGCAGGTAGCCACGGCTGGAGCGCAGTTTCTGCGGGGTGGAGCGTTCAAGCCTCGCAGCTCGCCGTACAGCTTTCAGGGCATGGGCGTTGAGGGCTTGAAGATCATGCGCGAGGCAGCGGATGAGTTTGGGCTGCTGGTGATTACGGAGGTGATGGAGATCTCGCAGATCGAGCCGATGCTGGAGTACATCGATTGCTTCCAGGTGGGAGCTCGGAACATGCAGAACTTTAATTTGTTGCGCGAGCTTGGCCATGTACGCAAGCCGGTGCTGCTGAAGCGCGGCATTGCGGCAACGATTGAAGAGGTGCTGCTGAGCGCGGAGTACATTCTGTCGGGCGGCAATTACGACCTGATATTGTGCGAGCGCGGCATTCGCACGTTTGAGACGTACACGCGCAACACGATGGACATCTCGGCGATCCCGGTGCTGAAGAAGTTGACACATCTGCCGGTGGTGGCCGATCCGTCGCACGGCGTGGGCAAGCGAGACCTGGTGCCGCCGATGGCGCTGGCCGCAGTGGCCGCGGGCGCGGATGGGTTGTTGATGGAGATGCATCCGAACCCGGATAAGGCGATGTCGGATGGTGCGCAATCCTTGTTCCCGGAGGACCTTGTGAAGCTGGTGGAGAAGCTCCGCAGACTGGCGCCGATTGTTGATCGCACGATCGCTCCCGCGGTGTCGCAGATTCATGCTTAGAGCAAATGAGGAGAGAGCTGTGCCCCGCTTGATGCATCGGATTGTGGTGAAACTGGGAACCAACGTGATCATGCGGCCGGATGGCAGGGTCGCGCTGGGCCTGTTGTGCGGATTGGTGGAGCAGATTGCGGCGCTGCGGGCGCAGGGGATCGAGGTGCTGGTTGTCTCGTCCGGAGCCATTGGGCTGGGGATGGAGCGGCTGGGACTGCTGGAGCGACCGACGGCGGTAGCGCAGGTGCAGGCTTGCGCGGCGATCGGGCAATCGCGGTTGATGGCGCTGTACGATGACGCGTTCGACCGGCTGGGATGCCCGATTGCGCAGGTGCTGTTGACGGAGGACGACTTCCGCGACACGGTGCGGCATACGAATCTGCGGGCAACGCTGGACGCTCTGCTGACGCTGGGTGTGATTCCGATTGTGAATGAGAATGACACGGTTTCGACGATCGAGCTGGATCGGGCTACGGACCTGCGGCCGCGAGAGCGGATCTTTGGCGACAACGATAAGCTATCGGCGCTGCTGCTGAAACATATTGGAGGGGACTTGCTGGTGTTGCTGTCGGATGTGGATGGACTGTACGACCGCAACCCGACGGAGCCTGGAGCGACCGTGATTGAGCGCGTGGAAGCGATCAATGATCGTATTCTTGCGCTGGCAGAGGGGAGTAACGGGCGGGGGCGCGGAGGGATGATTTCGAAGCTGGAGTCGGCTCGGATCGTGCTGCATGCGGGCAAGCAGGTGGTGATTGCGAATGGCCGGACGCCGCAGGTGTTGGAGAGAATTATTGCGGGCGAGGCGGTGGGCACGCACTTCGCTCCGATGACGGAGAGGGTTGGGCTGGATAGGGCTGCGACGGAGAGGTTTGGGCAGGAGAGGGTGGAGCGGTGAGCGCGGCGGCGGCCTCGCTGGACAAGAGCTCGCTGCATACGCGAGCGATTGCGGAGGCTGCGAAGGCTGCTTCACGGAGGCTTGCGCCACTCCAGGAAGCGGCGCGGAATGCTGCGCTGGAGGCGATGGCGAAGGCGCTGGAGGCGGCGGGTGCGGAGCTGGTGGCTGTGAATGAAGAGGACTCCTGCGCGGATTCCTTCGCGGGGGGCGAGAGTTTAAGTGCGGCGGTGTTGGCTCGGTTGAAGCTGGATGCGGCGAAGCTGCGGGAGATGGTGGAACAGGTCCGGTCGGTGGCAGCGCTGCCTGATCCGCTGGGGCGACGGCTGGATGCGATTGAGTTGGATGAGGGGCTGGATCTGACGAAGGTGAGCGTGCCGCTGGGCGTGCTGGCTGTGATCTTTGAGGCGCGGCCGGATGCGGTGACGCAGATTGCGGCGCTGGCGATCAAGTCGGGGAATGCGGTGATCCTGAAGCCGGGTAAAGAGGTGGAGCGCACGGCGACGGTGCTGGTGCGGGTGTTGCGCGAGGCGTTGGCGGCGCAGGGATTGCCGGCGGACGCGGTGTCGCTGGTGGTGGGACGGGAGCGGGTGCAGGAGTTGCTGGGGATGCATGGGTTGGTGGACATGGTGATCCCGCGGGGGTCGAAAGCGCTGGTGGAATATGTGCAGGCAAACACGCGGATTCCGGTGCTGGGGCACGCGGAGGGCGTGTGCCACATCTATGTGGACAAGAGAGTGGATGAGGAGTTGGCGCTGCGG
>DATCDL010000358.1:0-12136 GCA_036510715.1 Acidobacteriaceae bacterium | reverse complement strand
CGGCCGCACCATGCTGCGCGACTCCGCGACCGTTCTCTGGCGCGCCTTCACCCAGGTCGACAACAAGAAGCACACGATGCTCCTGGCCTCCGAGGTCGGCGAACCCATCACCTACGCGATGACCCAACCCGACCCCTCCCACCTCATCCTCAAGCCCACCGGCAAGAACGCCAAAAACGACGGCACCCTCGCCCTCGTCCGCGTCCCTCTGCCCTCCCACTATCCCCTCGAAGACCGCGGCTTCCACTGGGTCAACGAGTGGGGCCTCGAACGCTAACTGGAGCGTACCAACGCGCTGACCCCACCTCGAAAGCACAAACACCAACGCCCGCGATCTCTCGCGGGCGTTAGCATTTGGAACAGGGGTAAACTTATGCGGTAGGCGCTTCCGGAGCTTCCGGAGCCACAACCGGAGCCGCTGCAACCGCAGGCACAACCGGTTTGACCTTCGGCGCTGCGGGTGGCATCTGAATCTCCGGCTTCTTCGTCGGAGCCAGGATCGCGTGCAGCGTGGTGCCTTCCATGCGAGGCATGAACTCTACTGTTCCCGCCTCGCCGATGTCCATGATCAGCCGATTGATAATCTTGTAACCCAGATCGCGATGCGCCATCTGCCGGCCCTTGAAGCGCAGGCTGGCCTTCACCTTATCGCCATCGCCGAGGAACCGCACAGCCTGATTCTTCTTGGTCTGGTAATCGTGCTCGTCCACGGTGACCGAGAACTTCACCTCTTTGATGACAATGACCTTCTGCTTCTTGCGCGCAGCCCGGTCGCTCTTGTCCTTCTCGTAGAGGTACTTGCCGTAGTCCTGAATCTTGCAGACTGGCGGTGTCGCGTTGGGCGAGATCTCGACGAGATCCAGCATCTTTTCGCGAGCCATCTTCAGGGCTTCGAACGGTGCCATCACGCCAAGCTGCTCACCGTTCTCGTCGATGACGCGTACTTCGCGCGCTCGAATGCGTTCGTTGGTGCGGATAAATGATTTGACGGAGCGTTTATCTAACGGTGGAATATTCAGCCTCCACGGCTCACTCTCTCAGCGGCCATGTTTTCAGGGGATTGTTGGGTCGTCCGTACCTTTACAGCAGGAACCGAAGCACTCGCGAGTATAGCACTCACGCAGCACGTCTATATGTCACACATGACACAAGGCCGGGGTTTTCGCCCCGCTCAACCTATTATACCGGGTTGAGTCCGCAGGCCTGTCGCATTTCAGCAACGCCTGCTCCGTGCTCCTGCCTGCTTCAGCGCATTCCGGCGCTTCAACCTCCAGACCAGCCCCCCGATAACCGGCGCGGTTACACTATGATTTGGCCCCTGACCGATGTCCACTCTCCAGATCCTCAGCACGCTGATTGCGATCGCAGCCATCTTCGGCTGGGTGAGTACGCGCTGGCTGAAGCTTCCCCTGACCATCGGCAGCGTCCTCCTCACCGTGCTCTTTTCGCTGCTGCTGGAGGCGATTAGCGCACAGGTGCCGGGCCTCCATTCCTGGGCCATTCACCTCGTCAACCAGATCAACTTCGAGACCCTCATCCTCCACGGCATGCTGCCCATGCTGCTCTTTGCCGGGGCCTTCCTCCTCGACCTCCAGTACGTCGTCCAGGAGCGCCTCGTCATCGCACTCCTCTCCGTTGTCGGCACCATCCTCTCCACGGGAGCGGTCGCCGGTCTCATGTGGGTTGCCCTCTTCGCCCTGGGCATGCATCCCCACTGGCTGGCCTGCTTCTTCTTCGGAGCGCTGATCTCGCCCACCGATCCCATCGCCGTGCTCGAGATGCTGAAGCGAGTGGGCGCACCAAAGCATCTCCAGGCCCAACTCGCCGGCGAATCACTCTTCAACGACGGCATCGGCGCGGTCATCTTTCTCACTCTCCTCGGAGCCTCACGTGGCGTCACCCCTACCGCCCTCTCCATCGGCTGGGTACTTCTTCTGGAGATCGGAGGAGGAGTGCTCCTCGGCGTTCTCTGCGCCCGCCTCACTTCGTTCCTGATGGAAATGGTTGACTCCTACCAGGTCGAGATCCTCCTCACCCTCTCCCTGGCTCTCGGCGGCTATGGGTTGGCCGAGACGCTGCATCTTTCCGCTCCGCTGGAGGCAGTCGTCGCCGGCATCGCCCTCCGCCACTTCAACCTCCGCCGCACCGCTCACATCGTCTCGCATGGCTCCAGCCACGTCATCGCGCATGAGAGCATCGACCGCTTCTGGGAGGTCATCGACGAGATCCAGAATGCCGTCCTCTTCGTGCTGCTGGGCCTGGAGGTCCTTTCCATTTCGTTCGCCTCCCATGTCATCGCTTCGGGATTCATCGCCATCGTCGTCGTCCTCGCCGTCCGCCTCGGCGTGGTCGCACTGGTGCTCGGAATCATCCGCGCCTTCCGCCAGCAACACCGCTCCTCCCTTGCAGCCTTGAGTTGGGGTGGCCTCCGCGGCGGCCTCGGCCTCGCGCTCGCCTTCGCTGTCCCCGTCTCCGACGCCAACCGCTGGATTCTACCCACCACCTACATCGTGGTGGTCTTCTCCATCATCGTGCAGGGCTGGTCCATGGATCTTTTCCTTCGCAAATTCCGCCAGGTTCCGAGCCCCGCCCTGGCCCCGCAATGATGTTCAGCCTCCGTAACAATACCCCGCACGCGAGCACACCCCGACCCAGACTACGGCCAATTTAGGTTAGGCTGTAGCTTGTGATTTTGCCTGCGCGAGCGACTGACTCCAAACTCCCGTCGTCCGCGCAGCAACTGATGAACTCCAGGAGACTCCCTTGGCTAAGCGCCGTGTTTTGCTCGTCGATGATGAAGTGTCTGTTCTCCTCACCATGAAAGCGATCCTCGAGATCACTGGCTTCGAGGTCGATACCGCCGCCAGCGCTCGCGAAGCCAAGTCCAAACTCAAGCTGCGGGAATACCAGATGGTCATCACCGACATGCGCATGGAGAGCGACGCCGCCGGCCGCGATGTGATCCACGCCGCCCGCACCGCTCCCTACCATCCTGCCGTCGCCCTGCTCACGGCCTTCCCCGAAGACGACTGGGCCGATATGGGTGCAGACAAAATGCTCGTCAAGCCGATGCAGACAGGCGTCCTGATCAAGCAGATTGAAATGCTCCTCGACACCCATGCTGCGAAGCTGCAGCGTCTGGCAAACTCCGCCGCCGCCCCCGCTCCCGCGAAGTCCGAAGCAGCGAAGCCGGCGGCATCGAAACCAGCGGTAAAGAAGTCCTTCGCCAAGAAGCCCGCAGCCAAGCCCGGAGCCAGCAAGAAGCTCCCCTCCAAAGCTCCCATCGCCCGCAAAAAAGTGGCGACAAAGAAACGCAAACGCTAGCTTTCGCTGAGGTTCGACCGGCGAGCTCAGCCCTGGTTCAGCGGCGGATACATCACACCCGTCAGCTCCTCCGACACCGTCCACAGCCGCTTCCCGACCGCCTCATCCAACGCCTTCGGGCGCGCTTGCACCACCACCGGTGAACCCTTGAGTTCCCCAAAGCCGTCCGGTCCAATGAACTCGCCTCCTTTGGCCTTGGGCGAGGTTGCGGCGTAGAGCGTCGGCAGTGCGCCGGCGGCATCCGGCTGCGTGATGAACGGCGCAAGAATCTTTACCGCGAGCGCCTTCAGGTTCCCGGTGCCCGGGCCGTTCGCAAAGATGCTCGTAACCGAAATCCCCGGGTGTACCGGCATGCTCGCGAGCTTGCTGTGCGCCGCAACCGCCCGCCGGTTCAACTCATTCGCAAACAGAATATTCGCCAGCTTGGACGTGCCATAGGCGTCCCACGGCTTGTACCTGCGCTCGCTCTGCAGATTGTCAAACTCAATCTTTCCGTTGCGGTGGGCCAGCGACGCCACCGTCACAACCCGCGGCGCCGGAGCCGCCAGCAGCTGCGGAATCAGCAGCCCCGTCAGCGCAAAGTGGCCCAGGTGATTCGTGCCAAACTGGCGCTCAAAGCCGTCCGCCGTCAACTCCCGCGTCGGCAGCGCCATCACGCCCGCATTGTTGATCAGCAGGTCAAGCGCAATCCCCCGCGCCGCGAATGCCGCCGCAAACGCTCGGATCGAGGCCAGCGACGCCATGTCCAGCTCAACCAATTCCGCCGAAGCTCCCTGCGCCTCGCATAGCAAACGATCCAGCGCAGCCTGCCCTTTCTCGTAATTCCGGCAGCCCAGCAACACATGGGCTCCGTGCCGCGCGAGCTCCAGCGCCGCCCTGTAACCGATTCCGCTATTAGCACCGGTGATTAGGGCCGTTCTGCCTGCCTGCGATGGAATCTGCGCTGCCGTCCACTTCGATCCAGCCACGTTCGATGCTGACATTGTGCTTGTCTCCGATGGTTCCCGGCGTAGTAACGCCTTGACCGATCCTACCAGCCGACCTGCCAGAAGTAGTGCGATTATGCTATACACATCCTGCAAACGTACTCCCGTGACACTGTGCTCACCTCGTCCGATTGAGGTAGCACTGGTAAACCTGAGGCTGTACCTTTACAATCAAACCGCACGGCCTCAGGTAGTATTTCGGGAACTTAGCCCTTTCGTGGGCACGGGCGATTCTTTTTAAATGGGAAGGGTTCACTGATGAAACTTAGCGCACGAATGACGGCAAGCGCAGCGCTTCTGCTGATTCTGGCAAGCACGGTCGGGTGTAACAAGCTCAAGGCACGCGACCAACTCGTAAAGGGCATCGACGCCTTCAAGTCCGGCAAGTATGAAGAGGCCGTGGACTTCTTCCAGAAGTCCGTTGCACTCAATCCAAACGACCCGACGTGCAGACTCTACCTGGCCACAGCCTACAGCTACGAGGTCGTTCCAGACCTCGATACGCCTGAGAACATGGCGATCGCGAAGAAGGCCATCGACGGCTTCAACGCGGTCCTTGCCGATAATCCCAACGATCTCGATGCCCTGCGACAGGTCGCTTCGATTCATCGCAACATCAAGCAGTACAAACAGGCCAAGGTGGACGAGATGAAGATCCTCTCGCTCGACCCACAGGACTCCGAAGCCAACTACACCATCGGCTCGATCGATTGGAATCTGGCTTACAAAAATGCGACCGACATTCTCGCTGCCGCCGGGCTCAAGGATGATGGCCAGGGCAACGTGAAGAAGTCCAAGGCCGTCTGCGAGCAGCTGTCTACAGCCAACACTGACCTGATCAATGAAGGAATTAAGTATCTTCAGCAGGCCATCGCCATTAATCCTACGTACGACGCTGCAATGGAATACCTGCAGTTGACCTATCGCCGCAAGGCTGACCTCGACTGTGGCGACGATGCTGCTCGCAAGGCCGACCTCGCGCAAGCTGATGAGTGGGTCCAGAAGGCCATGGGCGCTCGCAAGGCTAACGAAGCTGCCAAGGAAAAGCGCGCCGAACACGGTGGCATCACACCGCAGTAAGCCTCGCTTAGGCAACTCAACTTGATTCAAACGAAGAGGCCTCCCAACCGGGAGGCCTCTTTGTTTGCGGCGTATCAGATCTTCGCGACGCTGTGCGCCGGCAACTCCTCGAACCCCTCACCCCCAAAAATCGCTGCGAGGATCTCCAGTCCATCGATCAGCCGTGGCCCCGGCCGCGAAAAGTACGATGTCCCATCCACCGCATACACCTCTCCGTTCCGCACAGCGGACAGCGTCTCCCACTCCGGCGGCAGCGCCATCGCTCGAAACTGAGCAACGGTCTCCTCCAGATGAAACCCGCACGGCATCAGCACGATCACCTCCGGATCCACGGCCACCACCTGCTCCCACGCAATCCGCACGCTCTTCTCCCCAGCCCTCGCGAGCACCGCCGCACCCCCGGCCAGCGCCACCATCTCCGGAATCCAGTGCCCTCCCTGGTAGAGCGGATCGAGCCACTCCACGCAAAGCACACGCGGCTTGGGTCTGCTGGCTGCCAGCACCTTCTCCTGCACTCGCCTGACACGCGCCCGCAGCGCCGCTGTGAGCCTCAGCGCCACATCATGACGCCCAACCGCCTCTCCCACCGTCTCGATGTCACCAAGGACATCTGAGAGCGAATGTGGCGACAACGAAAGCACCTTCGGCGGCACCGCCAACTGGCTCAGGTCACGCGCCAGCGAAGGTGTGCTGATCGCACAGACTCGGCAAAGGTCCTGCGACACAATCAGGCCCGGCGCCAACGTCTCCAGCAGCTCCCAGTCCACAAAATAAAGACTCCCCCCAGCGGCGGCCGTCTCGCGAACCACATCGTCGATCTCCCGCGGTGTTAGCCCACTCTGCATCGCCGAGTGCACCACGACAGCCTTTCCCGCAGCCTCCGCAGGGTAGTCGCACTCGAACGTCACCCCAACCACGTCGCCGCCCATCTCCAGGGCAAACAGTATTTCGGTCGCGGAAGGCAAAAATGAGCAGATCTTCATCGACTTCAAGCTTAGCCGATCAGCCAGCCACCTGCGCTCTGTGCCGCCGCTCTACTCGCAGCCGGACCGGCCCCTTCGGCCTCAGCGTCACAGACGGTGCCAGCGCAATCGACCTCGGCGCACCCTCCAGCGCCACCACCCGCCACTCCTGGATCATCGCGGCCAGCGACAGCGTTCCCTCCATCCACGCCAGCCCCTCGCCAATGCACTGCCGGCTGCCCGCGCCAAACGGAAAGTAAGCCATCCGTGGACGCAGCGCCTTCGCCTCCGCCGTGAACCGCGAGGGATCGAACTTCAGCGGCTCCGCAAAGAATCGCGGATCGCGATGCACCGCAAACTGTGAAGCGACCAGGATCGTTCCCTGCTCAATCTTCATCCCGCGATACTCATAGCTCTCCGCCGCAGTCCGCGCCGTCACCCACACCGGCGGATACAGCCGCAGCGCCTCCGCAAACACCTGCTCCGCAAGCTTCAGCTCCGGGTAATCAGCGGCCGTAGGAGAACGTCCCTGCAAGACGTGAGCCGTCTCCGCCGCCAGCTCGTCCTGAATCGCCGGATGCTGAGCCAGCAGCCACAGCACAAAGCTCAGCGCATTCGCAGTCGTCTCGTGCCCTGCCAGCATCACCGTCAGGCACTCATCCCGCACCTGCGTATCGCTCATGCTGGCGGCAACTCCACCCGGCTCCGCCCCCTCCGTATCCACCGACGAAATCAACATACTCAGCAGGTCCCCACGATCCCGAGGGTCAGCCCTGCGCTCCCGAATCATCCGGTAGATCAGCTCATCCAACTCCTCACGCCCGCGCCGTATCCGTCGCATCGATGGCAGAGGAGAAGCCTGCAGCACCCGCGAAAACGGCAGCCACGCCAGCGGCAGATAGCTCTGGAACGCATCCGCCGCAGCAGCAATCTTCTCCACATCCTGCTCCAGCTCCGTATCGAACAGCGTCTTCCCGACAATCCGCAGAGCCAGCAGCATCATCTCCGCCCGCACGTCGAGCACCTCGCCGCTCGGCCACTTCTGCGTCATCGTGGTCGTCGCCTGCGCAATCACCTCTCCATACGCGCTGATTCGCTGACGGTGAAATGCCGGCTGTGCCAGCCGCCGCTGCCGCATATGGAGCGGCTCTTCGCTGGTAAGCAAGCCCTCGCCAAGAATGTCTTTCGACCGCTGCATCACCAGATTGCGATGGTGATGCGAAGCATCCCGCACCAGCATCTCCTGCACCAACTCCGGGTGATTGAACTGCAGAACCGTCCGCCCCAGCGCGCGGAACGACACCAGGTCGCCATACCTCTGGGCGTTCGCGCGCAGGAACATTGCCGCGTTCTCCTGAAAGACGTCTCCCCGCAACAACCGCGGCCAGAGCGTAGGGCCAGGAAGTCTGCCGGCAGTCAGCCAGCGTATATCGGGCGGAATGTGAGTGCTGTCCACGGTGGCTTTGCCGAGTCTACCCCAGCCCGCTGACAGCCAATCCCCGGACCATCGCGCTGCTTGATGCGGTCACAACAAACGGCCATCTTTTCTTCTCGAACTGACCGAGGGTGACGAGCCCAGGCAGCACCGTCACCATGCAAGCGTCACGTTCCTCTTCCCTTGCGGACAGGCCTTGGCCTGGTGAGGTGCCTCCCGCTCAAACGACGCTGGGCGCGAGAAACCCCGCTCGGACGACCCGCCCTGCGCCCGCTAGCCTTTGGAGGCCGCAACGGACGATCCTCCAAGCCTGCTTCGGCTTGGGCCGACAGCGTTCAACGCGTCATGGACAGCAAAAGCGCCCCACCCTGCGACGTAAAACTGTCGCGAGAATGGAGCGCCTATGTCGTGCAGAAATCTGAGCCTAGTGGCCGGCTTCTACCTGTGGCGTAATGATGGCGATGTTGGTCACGTCCGCCTGCTTGCCATAACCAATCACGTCCGCGACGCTCTCAAAGTTGAGATCACGATCGCCCCGGACAAACATGACCTTCTCCTGGCGAGTCTCATAGATCTTCGTCAACTCCGACGCAAGCTGGTCCTTGGGAAAGGTCTGGTCGTTGATCTTGAAGGTCGGGACTGCCCCGGTATTCAGAACCTGAACGACGATCGTGCGGTCATTCGGCTGGTCCTGCGTCTTGTCCTTAGGCGGCTGGGGAACCAGCGTATTCAGGCCCTTCGGCGTGGTCGGCTGAATGACCATGAAGATGATGAGAAGCACCAGAAGAACGTCAATCAGCGGCGTGACGTTCATGTCCGAAACTGCACCACTTGTTGAACCACCACCCATTGACATAGCGAGACTCCTTCGTTTCCTGACGTTTTGTTACAGCGCCGTGTTCACGGGCAAATTTGAATTACTGTGCGGGCTGATCGAGCTGCGTCTTGTCGGTCATGAGATTCAACTGGTTGACGCCCGCCGTACGAAGTGCATCGATCGTGTCTTCAACCTTGCCGAAGTTGGCACGAGCATCGGCGCGTAGATAGATCGACTTGTCGTCGCCTGGATTCGACTTCTTCGCCTCAAGGTCCTGGACCTTCGTGCTGAGATCCGAGAGTGAGATCTTGTCACCGCCAAGGAAGGTCGAACCGTCGCGCGTCACGGCTACCGTGATCGCGTCGTCCTTGTTGGCTGCATCCATGATGATCGCGGCGCTCACCTTGGGGAGTTCAACCGTGACCTTGTCTCCCAGCATCGGAGTGATGACCATGAAGATGATCAAGAGCACTAGCATGACGTCCACCATCGGCGTCACATTGATGTTCGAGTTAACCTTCTTGCCCTCTTCGCGCTTCGAAATCGACATAAAATCTGCTCCGTTAGGCTCGCGGCAACCGTCTCCGGCTTCCTGCCCTGGCTGTTGTTGCGGAGAGGCTGAGATCCCGAACGCCGTTCGCTTCGGCGTCCGGGTGTCTCCAGCGTGATTCCCGCAGGTCCTGCTTGGCTGTCATACCGCCTGCAATCAGGCGGTCGACAGGGTTTAGCGGTGCGACTGCTTGATGAAGTAGTCCACCAGCTCTGAAGAGCTGTTGTCCATCTCAACGTCGAACGATTCAACCTTACCGGTGAAATAGTTGAACGTCATAACGGCCGGGATGGCTACGAGCAGACCGAAGGCGGTCGTAACCAGAGCTTCCGAGATACCGCCCGCGACCGCGGCGAGACCCTGGCTCTTGGTGGTTGCGATCGCTTTGAAGGCGTTCAAAATACCGACGACCGTTCCGAACAGGCCGATGAACGGTGCTGTCGAGCCGATGGTGGCAAGGCCGCCGAGGCCCTTCTTCAGCTTGGCATGAACGATGGCTTCCGAACGCTCAAGAGCGCGCTTGGAGCTTTCGATCTGCTCTTCCGTGATCGCGCCGCCCGAACCGAACGAACGGAACTCGGTGAGGCCAGCGGTAACGACTTCGGCGAGGTGCGACTTCTTGGAACGGTCGGCAACCTTGATCGCCTCGTCCAGACGGCCTTCCTTGAGCGCGCCCGCAACCTTGGGAGCGAACTCACGCGACTGCTTGCGGGCTGCCGAGAAGTAAAGTGCACGATCGATCATGACCGCCAGCGACCAGATTGACATGATGAAAAGAAGGATGACGACGCACTTGGCAGGAATGCCCATTTGGTTCCAAAGGGCTGCGGGGCCGAAGCCGATTTCGGCTGGAGCGTCTTGCAGGAACATGGCGAGCGAGGCTGCGGGTGCGTGAGCGAAGTTTGCGAGATGAGCGAGAATCACGAAGTCTTTCCTCCTGGATGGACGTACTGAACTGCTACTGCGAATACAGAAACTCTGTTTGGATCAAGAAGTGAATCCTGATCGGTTATACGGGTTACAAAGACCAAGTGGATTATCCTGTTCCTTGCCAACTTCAGGGCGTCGAGATTCTAACAATAACTCAGGTTTGGCTCCCGTTGCGCGCTATTGACTATGCAATTAATAATCAATAGCGTTCCGCGCTAAGGCGCCTCTGAGGCCTAGCCTCCACCGTTGAGAGCGAAGTTGACCGTAATGGTCGTATCGACCTCGGTCGCGTCACCATTGAGAAGATACGGCTTGTACCGCCACTGCTTCACCGCGTCCAGGGCGTAGTTGTTGAACATCGGATTGGTGGATGAAGCTACCGACAACTGCTGGATGGTTCCGCTCTTCGAAATGATGGCGCGTAGCACCACCGTGCCGCTCATGTGGGCGACCTTCGCAATGGGCGGATACTGCGGCTGCACGAAGGCAATCCGGGTACCCGCGATCACGCCACCAGAGATGCGCGTGAGTCCAACAGGCTTGGGCGGTGTCACGTGAATGGCGGGACCCGTGCTGCCGTTCACGGCACCGAAGACGCCACCAGGCGATCCGCCGGACATGCCGCCCATTCCCGCAACGCCCATGTTCGATGGCGGCGGCGGCGCGTCTTCCTTGATCATCTTGATGTCTTTAGGAATCTTCGTAGGCGCGTGCAGGCCCTGATCGATCTCCGACACATGCGGAATCACCTTGACCGCCGGAGGTGGCGGAGGTGGTGGCGGAGGCGGCGGTGGCGGTGGTGCTGTCAACGAGGCCGTAAGTGAATTGTGCGGCAACGCTTCCGGGTAGAGGAGAGGGATCAAAATCATTGCGCCAAGGATGGCAGCGTTGATCCCAAACGTGGCAAACATCCAATAGCGCGACTTGGTCTTGAGTTTACCGCCGGATTCCATCAGAGAGTCTTCAAACATAAGCAACCTCGTTCCCGCGAGGGAGAGCTACGTACCTTAGACACCACCGCTATCTGAAATGTTCCCAAAGTTCTGCAATCTTTTCGCTCGGAGCGATTGCTCAGCTTCGGCGAAAAAACTTCGCATCCGCCTTTAGGAATTTTGAGTCAGGATTTGCTGCGTTGCATCGTGCAGCTCATCCTACCTCAATTGTGCAACGTTGCGAAACTGGCCCGAAGATTCTTCCAACTTTCAGCGTTTTAGCGGCGAACTCCCTTGGCCGCAGGAAGCGCAACCCGCTTGCCCTTGGGAGCTCTCTTGGCGCGCCAGTCCTGATAAGCAACCAGCATCGGTGCCGCGACCGCAATCGATGAATAGGTTCCAATCGTGATGCCCACGACCAGCGCGAGCGAAAACCCGTTCAGCACTTCGCCGCCAAACACATACAGGCAAAGCACCGTCATAAACGTCAGGCCCGACGCAATCACCGTCCGGCTCAAGGTCTGGTTGATGCTGCGATTCACCAGGTCCGACAGCTTCTCCCGCCGGTTCAGCGCAAGATTCTCTCGGATACGATCAAAGACCACGATCGTGTCGTTCATCGAGTAACCCACCAGCGTAAGGATTGCCGCGACCACCGTCAGCGTAATCTCTTTATTCAGCAGCGAGAAGAACCCGATCGTAATCAGCGTGTCATGGAACACCGCGACCACCGCCGCCACGCCATAGATCAGCTCGAACCGGAACCAGAGGTAGATCAGCATCCCCAGCAGCGAGTAAAGCGTCGCCAGCTCCGCCTGATGCGTCAGCTGCGTGCCCGCCGTGGGTCCCACAATGTCGACCTGCTGCACCGAGAACGCAGAGTCGTGATAGCCCGCGTTCAGCGCGTTCTCCACCTCAGACCGCCCCTGGTCATGCGCCGTATCCTGAGCAGTAGACAGCGGCAGTGAAATAATCTCCTTGTTCCCAAGCTTGCCGCCGCCGACGTCAGAGATGCGCTGCACCGTGAAGTCCTTGATGTGGGCCGCATCCAGCGCGGCACGGATGTGATCCTCATGCGGCGCGCTCGCGAAATCAATCGTGATCGCCGTTCCACCCTTGA
>DATCDL010000357.1:0-5750 GCA_036510715.1 Acidobacteriaceae bacterium | reverse complement strand
GCGCTACCAGGTGAAATGTAGTCTTGCCAAGGTCAATCCCTACCGAACGAATCTGCATCTCGATGATCCTCCTTGAACCTGCCTACAAGATCCTCCACTCTACTGTGAAGTTCAAGCGGCGGACCATCTCAGTAACACCGTATCTCGGGAGGCACGCTTTCTCACGCTTCAAAAGAGAACGGACGGCAGCCACGCCCCCGACGGCTCGTTATAAAGTCCGGTGCTCATCAGGGTCATCGGCTGAACCACGCGCAGTCCATTCTCCAGACACCAGCGCAACAAGCCGCTGTTCCGGGAAGGCACAAGAATTCCCGAGCCCGCGAAGGATTCCGCCGAAGCGATCAGTGCTTGCATATCCAGGTTGCTCTCCGCGGTGGAATGGCCGAAAAGTGCCAGGTGCGTCGTGTATCCGGTGACGCGGCCTCCGCGCTCGACGACGCCCGCGGTGCCCTGCTGGATTGCCTGCGCCAACTCGACTCCACGATCGAACCCATGGACCTGGCGCGATAGAGCGTTGCAAGCATCCTGATCGGCCGGTTCAGCGGGTCGCACCACGCATCCAGGGATGCTTCGTTCGCGCGTTCGACCCTGCATGCAGGAAAGTGGTTCGCGGATGTCGAAGCCGAGCGACGTGTAGAGCGAGAGCGAGCGATTGTGAAACGCGGCCTGTACCAGCCGGATTCCGGCGGCGCCGCTCTGATTCGCGCGATCGATTACGGCCTGCATCAGCTTGCGGCCAACCCGGAGGTTCTGTGCGGTGGGGTCGATCGTGATCGGGCCGATGCCTCGAATCACGCAATGCTCATACAGCACATTGCTGCCCACAATTCGGCCATCGCTCTCCGCGACCACGCAGTAGAAGTCCGGGCTGGAAAACATCATTGCAAGCAATCCGGTGGTTACCTCGTCTCCGGGAAAATCGCAGGGAAAGCCGTGGGCAGCGCTGATCGTGGAAAACGCGGCATAGCAAATTTTCCCGCAAACTGCACTATCCTCCGTTACAGCGGTCCGAACGACCACGTCGGGCCGACCTTTTAGCAACGTCATCTGAACCCCCTTGATCTTGTCGCAGAAGTCTACCAGTAACGCAGTTGCTCAGGTCTGCCGTAGTCACGACCGGCGTCTGCAGTCGCTCTGCGTCTGAAGATGCTTCTCGGTCCAGGGCGAAGAGCGGCGGCGGCGAGTCGCTCGTTCTCTCAGTTGCGCGTGGTTGACTGTGCGGTGAAGTGGGCGATCAATGGGTGTCTGCTGCTGGTATGCGAAGTGCTGCTAAAGTCGGGTTTTCACCAACTTCGGGTACTAGGCTCGAGCATTAATTCTTAGGCGCGAATATTTCTTTGTTGCTGGATCGTAGAACGCTTGCCAACAGCAGGTTGCACCATCAATGAAGACTACGAGCTTCGTGCGCCAGTTTCTTGGTGGGGGATCGTCGCAGAACGCATTCACGTACACCAATCTGTGGCCATCGCGAATGATGGGCACGTACTGCCTGTAGTAGTTTTCCGGATGTTCGATGTGGAGTTTAGTCGGCCAACCTTCGATTGGGAGAAGCGAAATTTGTCCAACGCTGGCTTCAAGGTCAGCCGTTTCTCCCTTGGTGGGTGCCCACGTGCCTTGGTGTCCAACCACGCCATCGATCGCACGAGCAGGGAGCATCACGTACCTCACCCTCGCGAGTGGCGCTGTGGCCACCGAGACGGAGAGCAATCCACACAGCATTGTAGTAACGAGCAACCGCATGCCTTTTAGACACCATGTAAACGCCACTTGTTCCTCATGTCGTCGAGTTCGATGGGGACCCCCCTGAAAGTCGGGTTTTCTGCAAGTTCGTCGAAGCGGCCGCGATCAGCGATTCGAACTTGCGGGGAAACGCCGTTTTCAAAGAGCGCCCCCGCTTTACAATCTGCTTTATACCTGAGCGAGATCGCTCCGCGTCGCCGATGCTTTAGCGTCCCTGCGGAGTTCGGAGTCCAACGTCTTCGGTGCCGAAGTCCACGGCTCTGATTTGAATCCCGGATTGAATGAAGAGGTTATAGCCCCGTTCAAGCGAACACATCCGGTGGATCTCGACCGAATCAAGTTTTTGCGGGCATCATGTAAAGGATCGAGAATCCAGATTCAAAATTAGGCATACCTTGTTCGCATGGGTTTTAACACTTGCAGATGGCCACTCCCGGGGACAACCTAAGCACACCGGAATTCAGAGCTTCAAGTTCGTTTCAATCAAGCGCACCGAAGCATCTGAAATGACATCGATCAGGGCACGGTGCAGGTCGACAGAAGCATATCAATTGACGTTCAAGACAATCGTAGTTGTCCGCGCGATACCCGAAACGGATGCTGTCATGGTGACCGTATAGCTGCCTGGCGGTGTATTTCCAGTCAGCGTCGACCCGGATCCTCCCCCACCGCCGCTGGAACATCCGGTGACGGAGCATAGCGCACCTGCGGTCAAAACCGCGATCAGCATGCCGGGCAATCGGCGCCGATGCCAACCGCGTCCGGCGAGAAGCAGGAACAGCAGCGCCGCAGCCTCTGAAGTTCCATGCGATCCGAATGGAAACTTCAGGGCTCCCCGGGTTCCTGCTGCAGTAGTGATGCTCAAGGTGGAGGACATATTCGCTGCCAGCGGCTCCGTTGCAGGAGTGAAGCTACAGCTCGATTGCGCAGGCAGACCGGCCGTGCAAGAGAGACTCACTGTTCCGGCCGGAACCACCGCTCCAGAAACTGACAACGTGAGTGGGGTGTTGACCGTCGCGCCGGCTGTCACGCTGATCGGCGACACGGTGCCGAAGTGCAAATCGGCTGCATTCCCGGAAACAGAGACCGGCAAAACGGTGGCTGCGTTGCTCGTCAAACTCACTGATGTCGTCGTCGCGCCGGTGAGGCTTGCTGCACTCGTCGGAGTAAAGGTCAATTGAATCACGCAGCTCTGCTGAACCGCGAGCGAAGCCGGACAGTTGTTCGTCTGTGCAAAGTCTGTTTTGTCAGACAGGACCACTCCCGTAATCATCAGCGGAGCCGTGCCGGACGACGTCACGGTGATCGACGTAGACGCGCTGTTCCCCGAGAACACCGGACCCAGATTCGTCAGCCCCGGCAACAGGGTGGCAGCCGCAAGCGCCGGTACGATCGTGAAAGTGTCTGCGTTGGAAGGGGTATGACCTGGAAGGACGACTGTTACGCTGGCCGTGCCGGCGTTGGCCACCAGCGCCGCGGGCACGGTCCCGTACAGATAGCTGGAACTGAAGTAGGTTGTGGCAAGTGGGCTGCCATTCCAATAGATGATCGATCCCGGCTCGAATGAAGTGTTCCCAAACGCAGTGATCTCGAAGCTGGCAGAGCCCGCAGCAATCGTTGCTGGAGTTATAGAGTTGAGAAAGCCTCCTTCAGCATACGTGGTGATGTAGACGGCGTTCGACGGGGTTGGATTCGGAGGGTTTGTCGCTGTGACGGACTGCTTTCCGGGCCCGGGCAGGTTGTAAAACGATGCAATCAATTGTCCCGTGGTGTTGAACGTGGTAGCCATCGGCACGCCGTTGAGTTGAACGACCGAGTTGCTCGTGAACCCGCTGCCTTCGACCAGAAATCCGGGGCCTCCCGATCCCACCGGAAGATAGCTTGACTGGACCGAGGACAGCGACGGGATGGCGGGCACCGGCGTCGCCGCATCAAATGCCCCTCCGAGAGAGTACGCGCTCCCATCTGGATTGGTGACTGTAACGATGTCCTTTGCCACGCTCACCGGCGGAGTTGTGATGTGAAGAGTAGTGGAATCGACGAACGTAGTCGCTGCCGGCTGACCGTCGATCGTGACGCTGGTTCCAGGCACAAATCCGCTGCCCCGCAAAACCACCGGCACCCCTCCCCCGGAGCTTCCAGAGGAGGGCGTCAGACTACCGATCGAGAGCGGTGCCGTCCCTAGATCGACCACGCGAATGCCATTCGTCTGCGCTACATAGAGACGGGTTCCGGAGTGGTCGATCGCGAGATTGTCGATGGTTTCGAGCGAACCGGTTGGCATGACAATCGACAGCACGGTCGACCCCTGGTGCAGGTCCGCCACCTCAACGCCCAAAGTAGTTGGGATATACGCGAGCGCTCCGCTGGAGTGCAGCTTTTCGCCTTCCACCAGGCTGCGCTCGTTGACGAGAGCAGAGGAAGTAGAGAGGATCGACCACTGGCGCAGCCGCGAGTCCAGGACATTCGAATCCTGTAGCAGAATGTCACCCGTGTCGTCCGTCGCGAGTTGATCCATGCCACCGTTGTATTGCAGCGCCGCTCTCGCTTGATTCGATTCTGCCGACCACAAATCAAGCTCACCGCCATCGATACCCTGCGATCCGTCGGCAGTCAGATAAACTCTGTTTCCGTCGCCCGACGAAGCCAGAAGCGTCGCCCCGGACCGCGTGGCCTCCGATCCCACATCCATCGCAGAAACAACCCCACTTGCCAGATTGACCTCGTAGGCCGCACCACCCACATAGATATTCGGGTTGTTTATGCTCACGAGCACCGTGCCCCGCGCGGTCGCGACAATACTCCCCGGCAGCGTTCCATCGGGGACGTTTCCCGGAGCGGGCACGATCGTCTTGATGTGTTTTCCGCTCGCCAGGTCGATCAGATCGAGCGTATCCCCGAAGGCACTTGCAGAAATCAAGGTTGTCCCGTCGGGCGTGATCGCAAGGGCAGTCGATGGACTGGAAGGCGACGAGAAAAGCGTGCTGACCGCGAGTGTCGACGCATTAATGCTTAACACGTTTCCGGAGTTCGCGTCTGCAACGTAGAGCAGGCCTCGCGCGTTATCGACAACCATTTGATACGGAAACACCGACCCAATCAATTGCTCCTGAAGATAGCGAAAGCCACTCTTCACCGTGGTGCTTCCATAGGCAGACGTCACCTCTATGTCTGCCGCTCCAACAGTTCCCGGAGGTGTAACAAAAGTGAGCGTCTCAAGTCCGGTAGACCCGGTCACGGAGGATACGTTGGCGGCCGCACCGCCGACCGTGACCTGCGGCGTGCTCCCAACCCCCAGTCCATAGCCGTAGAGTTTTACGGTTGTGCCGCCCGCCGAGTCGCCCGCTGTAACGTCCTGCTGCGTCACTACCGGACCATAGCTATAAGCGTTTGGGCTGAGCTGAGCCCAGCCTCCTGCAAATGTCGCGGTCACAGCGACGACTCCAGCCGACGCAGCCGGAGGAGGCTGCACCGTAAGGCTGTTGGCAGAGACGAACGTCGTCTGGGCCTGCGTCTGCCCGAAGTACACCGTTGAGCCGTTCTGAAAACCAGATCCGCTAACCGTCGCGGCCGCGGGGGAGAAAACCGTCCCTGCGTTGGGGTTGACAGCACTGATTGCAATGGCCAAGTTGGTTGCCAGCGTTGCGAGGGGACTACTCGCGTCCATCTCCAGAAAACCGGATGCCGTTGGAAGGAGTACGTGATGGGAAGTGCCCGCCGCGATGGCTTCGACGGTGTTCCCACCGGGAGCCAGGAGAATGGGCAGGTATCCCACCAGCTTCGACGATGCCGCGTTGTAAACCGAGATGGCAGGTTGAGAGAGCGGTGGACCCTGAACAACGTAGATCAGAGAGCCGTCAGCGCTGAACGTCGAACCTGCGGAAGAGAAAGCAAAAGGAGCGCCGGAGTTCAGGTCCCCGGTTTGCATCAGCGACCGGTTCAGGATGATGTGACCACCGACGAGAATCTCCTGGCCATTGGGACTCAACGCGACGTCAGCACCGTTGGTG
>DATCDL010000356.1:0-12852 GCA_036510715.1 Acidobacteriaceae bacterium | reverse complement strand
ACTCCCGTTCCACATCGTCCTGTGCCTCGTCCAGCAACTTCCTCGCAACCTCAGGATTGCTTCGCGCCAGCATCGTAAACCGCGCCTCGTGGTAGCTGTATTCCTTCAGCGATATGGACGGCGCCTTGGAGTCGAGTTGGAACGGATTCTTCCCCTGCTCCCGCAGCGCCGGGTTATACCGCATCAACGGCCAATATCCCGAAAGCACCGCGTTCTTCTGCTGCTCCATGCCGTACGCCAGGTCGAACCCATGAGCGATGCAATGGCTATAAGCAATGATTAGTGCCGGACCGTCGTAAGCCTCGGCCTCCTGGAACGCCTTGATCGTCTGCGTATCATTGCCGCCCATCGCGACGCGTGCCACATACACCGACCCATAACTGACAGCTTCCATCGCAAGATCCTTCTTGCTATTCGGCTTCCCTCCCGCAGCAAACTTCGCGACCGCGCCACGCGGTGTCGCCTTCGACATCTGGCCGCCGGTGTTCGAGTACGTCTCCGTATCGAGCACCAGCACCTTCACATTCTCGCCAGAGCCAAGCACGTGGTCGAGTCCGCCAAAGCCAATGTCATACGCCCAGCCATCGCCACCCACCAGCCACACGCTCTTCCGCACCAGCGAGTCCGCCATCAGCACCAGCGCGCGAGCCTGGGGCGAATCAACCCCCACCAATTTATCCCGCACCAGCAGCACTCTCTCGCGCTGTCCTTCGATCCCGATCTCGCTCGATTGATCGGCCGACAGCACAGCCGTCACAAGATCATCGCCGACCTTCGGGGCAAGCCGCCGCAACAGCTCCTCGGCATACTCCTTCTGCTGATCGAGCGCCAACCGCATCCCCAGGCCAAACTCTGCATTGTCTTCAAAAAGTGAGTTCGACCACATCGGTCCGCGTCCGCTCTTGTTCACCGTGTAGGGAGTGGTGGGAAGGTTCCCTCCAAAAATCGAAGAGCAACCCGTAGCATTCGCAATAAACAGCCGGTCGCCAAACAATTGCGTAAGCAGTTTGATATAGGGCGTTTCTCCGCAGCCCGCGCATGCGCCGGAGAACTCAAACAGTGGATCGAGCAGTTGAACATCCTTGACCTGTGTATGCGACAGGCGCTTGCGGTCCACCGAAGGCAACGCCTCGAAGAAACTCCAGTTCTTCACCTCGGCCTCGCGCAGGGGAGCCTGCATCTCCATATTCAAAGCCCTGTGGCTTGGGTCCGTTTTGCTCTTCACCGGGCAGATTTCCACGCAAATATGGCAGCCCGTGCAGTCTTCCGGCGCGACCTGCAGCGTGTACAACTCCTGCTCCATACCTTTCCATTTTGGCTGGACACTCTTGAAGGTCTCAGGAGCCCCCGTCAGCAACTCCGGTGCGTAGACCTTCGCCCGAATCACAGCGTGCGGGCATACCAGCACGCACTTCCCGCACTGGATGCACAGCTCCTCGTCCCACACCGGAATCATCTGTGCGATATTGCGCTTCTCCCACTGCGAGGTACCCGTTGGAAACGTTCCACCAGGCGGCAACGCACTCACCGGCAGCAAATCTCCTCGCCCCGCAGCCATCTCTCCAAGCACATCATGGACGAACGCCGGCGCCTCCCGCGGCAGCATCGGCAGAATGTCAAACGTCGCGCTGACCGTCTCCGGCACCTTCACCTGGTGCAAATGAGCAAGAGCAGCATCGACGGCCGCAAAATTCTGCTGTACAACAAGATCGCCCCGTTTCCCATAAGTCTTCTTGATGGCCTTCTTGATATGCTCGATCGCTTCCTCGCGCGGCAGCACACCGCTGATCGCAAAGAAGCCTGTCTGCATGATCGTATTGATGCGGTTGCCCATCCCCGCATCACGCGCCACAGCGTACCCATCGATCACGTAGAACTGAAGCTTCTTCGCGATGATGGTTGCCTGCGTCGTTCGAGGAAGATGCCGCCACACCTCCTCCGGCCCATACGGCGAATTCAGCAGAAACACTGCGCCCGGAGCAGCAGCCGTCAAAATATCCATCCGCTCAAGGAACTGGAATTGGTGGCACGCCACAAAATTCGCCTTGGTAATCAGGTATGTCGACCGGATTGGGTCTGGGCCAAACCGCAGATGCGATGTCGTTACTGAACCCGACTTCTTCGAATCGTAAACAAAGTAGCCCTGCGCATAATTCTCTGTCTGCGAGCCGATAATCTTGATCGAGTTCTTGTTCGCTCCCACCGTTCCATCCGAACCCAGTCCATAGAACAGCGCCCGCACCGTCCGCGGATCTTCCGTCGAAAACTCAGGGTCATACTCCAGGCTCGTATGCGTCACATCGTCCTGAATCCCAACCGTGAAATGATTCTTGGGAGACGGCTTTTTGAGCTCGTCAAAAACGCCTTTCACCATGGCTGGCGTAAATTCCTTGGACGAGAGTCCATAGCGTCCACCCACCACTCGTGGATGCGTCGCGAACCTCGGAGAAGCTCCAAAGAACGACTCGCTCAGCGCAGCAATCACATCCTGGTAAAGCGGCTCCCCGAGTGCTCCCGGCTCCTTCGTCCGATCCAGTACCGCAATCGACTTGACCGTCTCCGGCAGCGCTGCAATAAATGCCTCAGCAGCAAATGGCCTGTAAAGCCGCACCTTCAGCAGTCCAAGTTTCTCCCCCTCCAGGTTGAGTCGGCAGATCGCCTCTTCCCCAGCCCCCGCACCCGAACCCATTAAAACGATAACCCGTTCCGCGTCCGGTGCACCAAAATAGTCGAACAGGTGATATTGACGTCCCGTCAGGTTCGCAAACTTGTCCATCGTGTTCTGCACAATGGTCGGGCAGGCCAGATAAAAGGGATTACACGCTTCACGCGCCTGAAAAAAAACATCCGGATTTTGCGCCGTACCACGCAGAATTGGCTGGTCAGAGTTCAGCGCTCGCTCACGGTGCCCCAGCACAAACCGCTCCTCGAGCAGCGCCTCAATCGTCTCATCTGAAATCGCAATCGCCTTATTAATCTCGTGCGACGTGCGAAATCCATCGAAAAAATGCAGAAACGGAATCCGCGACTCCAGCGTCTCAATGTGCGAGACCAGTGCCAGGTCGCCAGCTTCCTGCACCGAGTTCGACGCCAGCATCGCATATCCCGTCGAACGGCAGGCCATCACATCCGAATGGTCGCCAAAGATCGACAGCGCATGGGTAGCAATCGCCCGCGCCGTCACGTGAATCACATTGGAAGTCAATTCCCCCGCAATCTTGTACAAATTCGGAATCATCAGCAGCAAGCCCTGCGACGCCGTAAAGGTCGTGCTCGCCGCCCCACCCTGCAGCGCCCCGTGCATCGCACCCGCCGCCCCACCTTCGCTCTGCAACTCCGCAATCACCGGAATCGTTCCCCAAATATTCTTTCGTCCCTCCATCTTCCACTGATCCGCCCACTCCGCCATCGTCGAAGAGGGGGTGATAGGGTAGATCGTAATCACCTGTGCAAGCCTGTAAGCGACTGAAGCCACTGCCTCATTACCATCAACAATTACCGTTTTTTGATCATCCATGCGTTCACCTTCAATGCTCTTCTATTTTCAGCCGATGAGCTTTATGGCGTGGTGACGTTCGTCACACGGCATTGTTTTGATCGTCTGGTAACGTAATAATCAGAACGTATGACGAATCACTCTTATCTCCCTATTCTCGTGTTGTTGATCGGAGGCGCCGGTTTCGCCGTCGGTCCCCTGGCGCTGGCTTGGATCTGGGCAAAGAAGTTCTCTCCCCAGAAATCCGGCCCCAGCAAGAACGCCGTCTATGAGTGTGGGCTCGAATCCGCGGGCGATGCCTGGATCAAATTCAAGCCCGGTTACTACCTCTACGCGATCGTCTTTTTGATCTTCGACGTCGAAGCTGTTTTTCTCCTGCCATTCGCGGTTGCCTTTGGTGGGTTCACTGCAGCTCAATCCATCGACATGCTCGTCTTCCTGCTCTTGCTCGTTGCAGGCCTTGTTTGGGCCTGCGAAAAGAAGATTTTGTCCTGGACCTGACCCCTGCCCGGACACTACCGGATACACTATAGAAGTCGTAGCGCGATAAAACCGATTTAGCATTGACCTTAGAAGGCTTTGAGTACATGGATGAACAGCTAAAGAGCGAGTTGAGCCGGCAAGGCGTTGTGGCCACCTCTCTTCAGGAACTCTACAACTGGGGCCGCAAGAGCTCTCTCTGGCCCCTGAACTTCGGCCTGGCCTGCTGCGCGATCGAAATGATCGCCACAACCATGGCCCGCTACGACCTCGCACGCTTTGGCGCCGAAGTCTTCCGTCCCTCCCCCCGCCAGGCGGATCTCATGATCGTCGCCGGTACGGTCACCAAAAAGATGGCACCCCAGGTCGTCCGACTTTATAACCAGATGCCGGAACCCAAGTACGTCATTTCCATGGGAGCTTGTGCCATCTCCGGTGGCCCGTTCAAACAGGGGTACAACGTATTAAAGGGCATCGATCGCTACATCCCCGTGGACGTCTACATTCCCGGATGCCCGCCCCGGCCTGAAGCCCTGATCGATGCCTTCCTCATGTTGCAGAAGAAGATCGACGAGCAATACCTGACCGGCCCAAACAGGCCGCGCCACCTGAACGCCGATATGCCCAGTGAATTTGTCGTGCCGGAGTTTGGCGAGCACGATCTGGAACCAACTCAGAACCGCGACGTGTGGAAAGCCCCGCTCGTGAACATCTCAATTGCAGGCAAGAATGACTCTGGAAGCGATTAAGTCCGAAATAGAGGCGAACGTACCCGGTTGCCAGTTGGAGATCATTCCCAACACCAGCCCATCTGCTCAGCACTCTCTGCTGGTCGATCCTGCGCATGCATTGACCGTGGCTTCGTTCCTGCGGGATGGTGCCACAGTGCGGCTTGATTACTGCAGCAACGTGACGGGCATCGATTGGCCGGTAAAAGAGGTCTCCACCAAGACCAAAGTAAAGAAGATCGTCGATGGCGTCGAAAAAGACGTGGACGAGGTCGTCAAAACTCAGACCGGCGGCTATCTGGAAGTGGTCTACCACCTCTATTCCATGGAGCAGCGTCAGGGACCTGTGATTCTGCGGATGCGCACCGAAGACCGAGCAGACCGTGTCCATCTCCCTTCCTTCACCCCTCTCTGGCGCAGTGCCGATTTCCAGGAGCGAGAGATATTTGACCTCTTTGGAGTCATCTTTGACGGTCACCCCGATCTCCGCCGCCTCCTCATGTGGGAGGGCTTTGTAGACCATCCGATGCGCAGAGATTACGTCGACCCTGACGATTACGAATACGAGCCGACGCCCCACAATGAAGTGCTGAAGCGCGCCAGGGAACACCAAAGCGCAGAGGGAGGCCTATGAGCGTCCTAACCGAGACCACGGTAGCTTTGAGCTCCGATCCAATCACCGATCCGAATGCCAGCCAGTTACTCGAAGTATCGATGGGCCCGCAGCATCCCTCCACCCACGGCGTCTTTCGCATGGACGTCTCGCTGGACGGGGAGCGGGTCGTCAAGCTGAAGCCCGTGTTCGGCTACCTGCATCGCAATCACGAAAAGATTGCCGAAAATGAGAGCTACCTCGGCTCCATGCCTTACACCGACCGGCTCGACTATATCTGCTCCATCACCAATAACTGGGCCTATGCTCTTGCCGTCGAAACGCTCGCAGGCATCAAGGTGCCCGAACGTGCAGAGTACCTCCGAGTCATCACCGGCGAACTGACCCGTCTGCAGAATCATGCTTCCCTGGTTGGATTCCTGATGCAGGACATGGGCGCCAGCGGTACCCCGCTGATGTACGCCTTTCGCGAGCGCGAAAAGATCCTCGATCTCTTCGAGTCTCTTACCGGAGCCCGCATGATGTGCAACTACATGCGCTTTGGTGGCTGCCGCGTAGACCTCCCCGCTGGCTGGATCGAGCAGGCTCAAAAGGTCGTTGACGCATTCCCGAAATTTCTCGACGAGTTTGAAAACCTGCTCAAGACCAACGAAATTCTCATGGCACGCACGCAGGGCGTTGGCAGAGTCTCCAGGGAACTCGCCATCAACGCCGGCCTCACCGGTCCCATGGCCAGAGCCTCCGGCGTGAACTATGACCTTCGCAAGGTCGACAGCTACGGCATCTACGATCGTTTCTCCTTCAGAGTCCCGCTGGGTGAATTTGGCGACGTTTATGATCGCTACATGATTCGTGTGCTGGAGATGCGCGAGTCAGTCGACATCCTGAAGCAAGCCATGCGCGACCTTCCGTCCGGTCCAATCATGGATCCGGGAACCAAGATTCGCGGTTTCCGTCCAAAAGCTGGAGAAGCGTACGGACGAATCGAAGCCCCCAAAGGTGAGCTTGGTTTCTACCTCATCAGCGACGGATCTCCAAATCCCTATCGCTATCGGGTACGTCCCCCGAGCCTGATCAACCTGACCGTCCTGGAAGACATGTGCCTGGGCAGGAACGTGGCAGACATCGTCATTATTTTAGGAAGCGTAGACATCGTTTTGGGTGAGGTGGATCGTTGAGTTCCAGCATGCGATACAACGTTGACTGCTTGGGCGCGTGTCTCTCCGCGGCTGCGCCATCATTCTGTGACATTGTGGGGGGCGACCTGTGTTAGGTGAAGGCATTCTGAAGGGTCTGATCGAAACTGCACGCAATTTCTTCGGCAGCTATGTCAACAAAGATCGACTGACCACTGTTCAATATCCAGAGGAACGAATTCCACAGATTGAGGGGACGCGTGATTTTCCACTTCTGGTCTACGACGGTACGGACTGGCAACAGGGCCTGCGCTGTGTCGCCTGCCTGATCTGCGAGAAGGAGTGCCCGCCCCAATGCATCTTCATCGAAAAGAGCACTGACAAGAAGCCGGATGCAACAGGTAAACCACAGTCTTATCCCACAAAGTTCAACATCGACATCTCCGTCTGCATGAGCTGCCAGATCTGCGTCGAGGTTTGCCCGTTCGATGCCATCAAGATGGATGTCAAATTCGAACTAAGCACGAATGATCGATTTGACGGGCTGCTATTGAACCGTGAGCAACTGGCGAAGTCCAACGAGTATTACCACGAGATTCATCCCACCGAAGCCTCGGCTGTGGATGCGGCACTAGCTGACGAACGTGCCAAAGCAGCGGAAAAATTGCGCCAGGCGGTGGAAGCAAAAGCCGCAGCCGCAGCAGCAGCCGCAGCACCGCCGGCCGCAGAGACGACGGCGACCAAGTGACACTCTCCATGTTCAATAACAGACCCCCCGATAATGTTGCGGACGGTACGGACTTATGCCTCAAATAATCGATCAGATCTTTGTGATACTGAAGCACTGGCTCATGGGCTACATACCTGCGCTGCTGCAGCCGGTAGTCTCTGCCATCCTTTCCGTCGTGCCGGTGCTCATCGCCTTCCCGCTCCTCTTTGCGATCACCACGGTACTCGAACGCAAGGGCCTTGGCAGAATGCAGAATCGTTACGGCCCCAACCGCGTCGGTCCCTTCGGCTTCCTGCAACCCATGGCAGACGGAATCAAATCGCTGACCAAGGAAGACATCATTCCGCGCACAGCGGACCACTTGGTGCATTTCCTCGCACCCGTGGTGATCGTGATCGCGTCATTTCTCGTCTATGCGGTCGTGCCGATTGGCAGAAACATGGTAATCGCCGACCTCAACGCTGGCGTCCTGTTCTTCTTTGCAGTCGGCTCCATGGTAGAGCTCTCCGTCTTCATGGCCGGTTGGTCCAGCCGCAGCAAGTATTCTCTGCTCGGCGCCATGCGAGCGATTGCCCAGATGATCAGCTATGAGATTCCTCTGGTGCTCGCCTCCATCGTCGTCATCATGGCAGCCGGTTCGCTTTCGACTGTGACGATTGTGAATCTTCAGGCAACCTACACCGGAATCTGGCCGCACTGGTATGTCTTCACGCCCTGGGGCCTCACCGGATTCGTCATCTTCATGATTGCCGCCACGGCGGAGTCCAATCGCTGTCCTTTCGATCTTCCCGAAGGCGAATCGGAGATCATTGCCGGCTATTACATAGAATATTCCGGTTTCAAATTCGCCCTGTTCTTCCTCGGCGAATACCTCGGCATGTTTGCCACCAGCGCCATGGCGATCACACTCTTTCTGGGCGGATGGGCAGCTCCCTTTTCCTTCCTTACATGGATCCCCTCCTATGTCTGGTTCTTTTCAAAATTACTAGCGATCATCATGGCATTCATCTGGATTCGAGGAACGCTTCCGCGCCTCCGCATGGATCAGCTGATGAACTTTGCATGGAAGTTCATGTTGCCCCTTTCCCTGATTAACATCTTCGCCGCTGGTGTTTGGCATTACATGCCGGCGGGTGTTTCACGCTGGGCCATCGTCACCTTGATCGTTGCTCTTGCCTGTATTTTGTTGAGCCGTGGACTTAGGCGCAACAAGTGGTTTCACGTACGCACATATCGCTTTGCAAGCTAAATCTGTGACTAACATCACACGAATGTCGGGCTCAATGTGTTCCTCTGTATCTAATTACTTTGTAGGGTCGGAATAGTTTCTCGATGACAATTTCGTTTTTTATAATCGCTGCAATCACGATCGTCGGAACCGCTGCTGCGATGAGTTTTAAAAACCTCGTGCACTGCGTCCTTGCGCTGACACTCGGCCTGGTCGGATTAGCCCTGATGTTCCTTCTGCTCGGTGCGCAATTCGTCGGCTTCACGCAGGTTCTCGTATACGTTGGTGCCGTAGCCATCCTCGCGGTCTTCGCCATCATGATGACCCGCGGAGCGGAGCCAACCGACCATCACGAACCCTCCTCCTTCCGTCTCTCCGGAGCCGTGATCGCGGCCATCGTCTTCGCTGTCCTTGCATGGGCTATCTCTTCCGGGACAGGCTCGATGTCCTCATTGGCCGCGCAACCTGAGGTCTCTGTCAATCAAATCGGCATGGCACTGATGCATCAATATGTTCTGCCCCTCGAAGTGATTGGAGTGCTGCTCACCGCCGCCCTCGTCGGAGCCGCCGTCCTCGCCATGGACGAGACCCGGGGGGCACGATGAATCCTTTGTCCGGCTTCCTGCTCTTGTCTGCCCTGATCTTCTCCATTGGCCTGGCAGGTGCGTTGACGCGCCGCAACGCCATCCTCGTTCTCATCGGCATTGAACTGATGCTCAACGCCGCCAACCTCAATTTCATTGCCTTTTGGCGCTATGGTCCCAACCCCGAAGCGTTGACCGGTGTGATGTTCACGATTTTTTCCATCAGTGTAGCTGCAGCAGAAGCTGCGGTTGGTTTGAGCATTATCCTTGCCGTCTACCGACACTTCAAATCAACAAACCTGGACGACATGAACTCGATGAAGGGCTAAGAATCGCATGACGGATGTAACCTTTATCAAAACCACATATTTCAGATATAACTCCCTCTTCATCAAGGATCAGAGTCGTATCTCCCACCTGAAACTGTCTCCTGGCATTCAATGAACTGGATCGTACGAAATCTATGGCTGGTCCCCGCATTGCCTATCCTGGCAGCCGGTATCAGTGCGCTCGCAAAACGGAAGAGTCGCGTGCTTGCCGCGTCACTTGCCATCGGCTCGATGGTCATCTCCTTCCTCCTCTCAGTCTGGGCGTTTGCCCACGTACTCTTGCTGCGAAGCAGCGGACAAGCCACCCTCCAGTTCTATAACTTCCGCTGGTTTCAATTCGGCAACGAGTGGCTATCGCTAGGCTGGGTATTGGATCCCCTCACAGCTGTCATGCTGGTGATGGTGAGCTTAGTAGGGCTGCTGATCTTTATCTATAGCGTCGGCTACATGGCGCACGACGATAACTTCATGCGGTTCTTCTGCTTCCTGGCATTGTTCGCCGGAGCGATGCTCGGCGTCGTCATTTCTAACAACCTGCTGCTGCTCTTCATGTGCTGGGAGATCGTTGGCCTCACGTCCTACCTGCTGATCGGATTCTGGTACAGCAATCCGAAGGCTGCCGCTGCCGGGAAAAAAGCATACATCGTCACCTGCATCGGAGACATTCCCTTTTTCCTCGGCATCGCCTGGCTGTACGCCCAATCGGGAACCCTCCTCTTCTATAACAACGGTGCAGGGTTTCTCGAGCACTCCGCCATCAGCCATCTCCTGGCCCAGACCACAACGACCGGTATTTGCGTTGCGACTGGCATCGCGCTCCTGATCTTCTGTGGTGCCGTCGGCAAGTCCGGCCAATTCCCTCTTCACGTCTGGCTACCCGACGCGATGGAAGGCCCCACCCCCGTCAGTGCCCTGATCCACGCAGCAACCATGGTGGCTGCCGGCGTATTTCTCGTCGCGCGAGTCTACCCGCTCATGAGCGCGCACGCCGGGATCGCTGACGCGTTCACAACCTCTACGGCTCTTCAAGCAGTCACCTGGATCGGCTCCATCACCGCGCTCCTGGGTGCTGTCATCGCTGTTGCGCAGTTCGACATCAAGCGCATTCTGGCCTACTCCACCATCTCTCAACTGGGCTACATGATGATGGGACTCGGTGTCGGCGGTGTCTCCGTCGGCATGTTCCACCTGATCACCCACGCGTTCTTCAAGTCCCTGCTGTTCCTCGGTGCAGGCTCCGTCATCCACGGCTGCTCCGGCGAGCAGGACATTCGACACATGGGCGGTCTCGGGAAACTTATGCCGATTACCTTTGTGACCTATGGTATCGGCATGTTGGCGCTCTGCGGATTCCCTTTCTTCTTCTCCGGATTCTGGAGCAAGGACGAGATCCTACACGCAGCTCACACCTGGAACATCTCGCAGGCACCGTATTACATGGGCGCTTTCGCTGCATTGCTGACGGCCTTCTACATGTCGCGCCAGGTCTTTTACGTCTTCGCCGCCTCTTCACGCACAGCTGGAGAGGGTGCTGAACTGGCTCACGGGCTAGCTACCCCGGACGCGGCGGGCCACCACGCATCCGGTCACGATGCAGCAGGTCACGACGCAGCAGGCCAGCACGCCTCAAGCACGCCTCATGAGAGTCCGTCCGTGATGACGATTCCGCTCATGATTCTTGCCGCGTTTGCCCTCTTGCTGGGATTCCTCGGAACTCCCGCATGGCCGTGGTTCCAATCCTTCCTCGATGGCACGCCAGCACCCGTCGACTTCGGCGCGTTCTCCAGCGGCGGCATGATCCCCGTCATGCTGTCTTCCTCTGTCATCGTTCTACTTGGCCTCGGCATCGGCTGGTGGTTCTACGGTCGCAAGCCGATCAAGAGCGCTGACGCCCCGGATAACCTCGGCAAGCTTTCACCCTCGATCTTCTCCGCCATCGGTGCTGCACTCTACTTCGACGCATTCTACGGAGCAACCTTCATAAAGCTCACCAGCGTCCTGGCCAGGATCTCCGATTGGCTCGACCGCTGGGTCTGGAACGGCGTCGTTCAAACAGTGACCTACACGATCTTTGGGTTCGCCCACCTGGACAACTTCCTTGACACGCACGTCGTCAATTCTGGCTTTGATGAGGGCTGCAATAGCGTCACCCGAGGTGGAAAGCTTTTGTCCCTGCTTCAAGCAGGCCGCGTCCAGGGGTATCTGAAGATTGTTGCCGGCGCCCTCATCGTGTTCACCATACTACTGCTCTGGAAGGCCAGGCTATGATCACTTTTCCGTGGATCACCACCTTGACCATGGTGCCAGTTGTCGGTGCAATTGTTTTGCTTGCGCTTGGTAGTCGCAACAAAGTTCTTGTGCGTTGGATCGCGCTCGCATTCAGTATCTTTGCGCTCATCCTGACCCTGGTTCTCTGGCACAAATTCAATACCGTCGCCGACGGATTTCAATTCCAGGAGTTACACGCCTGGGCCCCTTCGCTCAATATCGAGTATCGCGTAGGCATCGACGGCCTTGGGCTTCTGATGTTGCTCCTCACCTCGATCGTTGTGCCGATCGGGATGCTCGCCTCCTGGCAGATACAACAGCGCGTCTCTCTCTACTTCGCGCTTGTTCTCTTCCTCCAGGCCTGCCTCTTTGGAACCTTTACGGCGTTGAACTTCTTCCACTGGTTCATCTTCTGGGAACTCGGCCTGATCCCCGCGTTCTTCCTCATCAAGCTTTGGGGTGGACCGAAGAGCGCAAAAGCTGCCATGCAGCTCCTCGTCTACACGATGGTCGGCAGCATCGCCATGCTGATGTCCTTCCTTGCGATTTACCTCGCAACGAAGACCTTCGATTTCACCGAGCTTGCCCACCTCGCGCAAAGCGGACAACTTATGCCCGCTGTAGTCAGCACACTCGGCTGGCACCTCTTCACGCCAGAGCACACCGCGATGCTGATCTTCCTCGGCGCGTTCCTTGGATTCGCTGTCAAGGTACCTCTGATTCCTTTCCACACCTGGCTTCCAGCGGCCTACTCGGAAGCGCCAACCGGCACAACCATCATCTTGACCGGTGCCATGTCAAAGATGGGCCTCTACGGTTTTCTGCGTATTCTTCTGCCGCTCTTTGCTCCCCAGATGCAGCAGGTCCTCACACCCCTCCTGTGGCTCGCAGTCGCCACTGTTGTCCTGTCCGCATATGCGGCGCTTGCCCAGACCGATCTCAAGCGCACCTTCGCCTACTCCTCGATCAATCACCTCGGCTACTGCATGCTTGGCTTCTTTGCCGTCGTCAAGTTCACTGGCGGAGACGCAGGCCTTACTTCCGAGAAGTTCGCGGCAATGAACGGCGTCTTCCTCCAGATGTTCAATCATGGACTGACCGCTGCGACCGTCTTCTGGTTTATCGCCATGCTCGAAAAGCGTACCGGCGGTCTCCGTGGACTCAATGACTTTGGCGGTTTGCGCAAAGTTATACCCGTCTTCACCGGTCTCATGGGAATCGCTCTCTTTTCTTCACTGGGTCTGCCCGGCCTGAACGGGT
>DATCDL010000355.1:0-4149 GCA_036510715.1 Acidobacteriaceae bacterium | reverse complement strand
GTCGAGTTCCTCAGCCCCACCGGCCGTTCCGCCGGACCCTCTGCCCCCGCATTCACCGCCGCCGGTCCGACTCTCGAGCCCGTTGACGATCTCCGCGCCGACGGTTCGCGCCTCGGAGTAGTTCTCGATTGGAGCCTCTCTGCTCACCCTGGCGATGTCCTGCTTCGCCGCGACGATCTCGCGCCTGCACCCCCTAAGCCCCACAAAGCTCCGGGCGGTACCAGCGCGGCCTCATCCCGCGTCCTGTGGCTGGAAGCGCACGCTCCGAGCGACAGAGCGGCACCGCAAACTCGCACTCTCGACACCACCGCCCTTCCTGACACTCCCTATCGCTACAACGCCCAGCGTCGCATGGCCCTTCAACTTGGCGACCACTCCGTCGAATTGCGCAGCGCGCTCTCGCCTCCCATCGCCTTCACCCTGCGCGAGATCTACCCGCCGCCCGCGCCCACCGGCCTCAACGCTGTCGGCTTCTTCGCCAGCGGAACGACGGGCGCGCCACCAACCTTCGCCGTAGACCTCATCTGGCAGCCAATTGACGAAACCGGCTTGCTTGCAGGCCTCGCCGGCTACAATGTCTACCGCGAGCCCCTCAACTCCGCCAGCGACACGACAGCACCCCGCACGCGGTTGAACACCGCACCCATCCCCACGCCCGCCTTTCACGACACCACGGCCAACCCAGCCACACGCTATCGCTACAGCGTCACGGCGAGCGATACCAAGGGCAACGAAAGCGGCGCCGTTACTGTGTTGCTCGAACCCTCCGCAACCCAGTAACGACGCCCCTTACACACGTGCAACCTACTTTCCCGCCTCACTCGACTTGCGTGCCGGCTCAAACTCATCCCCGTGATTCCACTCCACGGAATGCGGCGATGTGATCACCTGCCAGCCAAGATCGATCCCAAATCGCGCCAGCTTCGCATCGCCGCGGAAGTCCCACTTCGGATCGAAGTTGTCCGAGAAGTTGTGATAATGGTTGTCATTAAAATCCTTCTCCTGCGCCGCGCCCCACGCATGATCGTGTCCCTCATACAGTGTTCCCGCATCGACCGAGAACGCCGGAATTCCCACGCGTGACAAGCTGAAGTGATCGCTGCGATAGTAGCTGCCAGCCTCCGGCCGAGGGTCCGGCACAATCGCCAGTCCAAACCGCTTGGCTGTCTCTTCTACGCGAGGATAGGACGTCGTCCGCTGCGCCCCGTTGACGTTGATCTCTTGTTGTATGCCAAGCGGCAGCAGCATGTCGTAGTTGATATCCAGCGCAATCTGCGCCGCTGGTATCGGTGGATGCTGCCCCAGGTACTCCGACCCCAGCAGTCCCTGCTCCTCCGCCGTCACCGACGCGAAGATCACCGAGTGTGGCGGCTTAATCCCTGACTGCGACCATGCCCGCGCCATCTCCAAAATCATCGCCACGCCCGTCCCATTGTCCGCCGCGCCGTTGTAGATGTTATCCCCTGCCATCCCCGGAACAAATCCCAGGTGATCGTAGTGCGCCGTGTACAGCACCGCCTGATCCTTCATGCCCTTGCTAGCATTCTCGCCCAGAATCATCCCCACCACGTTCGGGCTCTGGAACTTGCGCACGGTGCTCGTCACCGTGGCCTTCAGCCGCACCGGCAGTTCGACCGCCTTGAACCCGCGCTTGCCCGCAGCTTCAAACTCTTTATCCAGATCAAGCCCGCTCATCGCGAACAGCTTGCGCGCGACATCCAGCTGAATCCAACTCGCTGCCTGCAGCCGCGGATTCGCATCGTCGCGCAAAAACGTCTTCTCGCCGGAGTTCGAATTCCTCACCACGTTCCATCCATAGCTCGCCAGGTCCGTGCGGTGAATAATCAGAGCTCCGACCGCGCCTTTGCGAGCAGCCTGCTCGAACTTGTACGTCCAGCGACCGTAGTACGTCAGCGCCCTTCCCGCAAAAAACTTCGGATCATCCGACGGAGGATCACCCACAATGCACAGGATCACCTTCCCTTTCACATCGACGCCCGCATAGTCGTCCCAGTCATACTCCGGCGCCGTCGCTCCATATCCCACAAACACAATCGGCGCATCGATCGACGTCACCGGCGTCAGCGTCTCATTCGACACCACAAAGTCATCTCCGAACTTCAGCAGCACGGCGTGGCCCTTCGCCGGCTCAAGCGTAAAGCTCGTTGCCGACGGCTCTACCTTCATCCCCACAAAGTTGACCTGTTGCAGGTACGTCTCATCATCGCCCGCAGGCTTCAGTCCATCCAGAGCGAACTGCGTCGCAATATACTTCGCCGCCAGTTCGCCCCCGCGCAGTCCCGGATATCGTCCCTCAAATAAATCATCGGAGATGAACTTGTCCTGCGCGCGAATCCGCTCCGCACTCACTGAAGCCTCTACCGCTGCAATCGGGCTGTTCCCGGCATTGCGATTTGCCTTCGCTGTCTGCGCGTGTCCTTGCTGCGGCCCTGCACTCACTGCTATGAGCAACACTGCCGCCACTGTGCCAATCCGCTGCCTGTATGTCTTCATCCTCATCCCTTCATATGAACCGTGCCTCGCTGCCAGTATATTGTTGCGTCTTCTCGTTGTATCGATCACTCGTTGCCAATCTTCAATCGGGGCGCACTCATCACATGCAGCCGTTGCAGCGTCTTGCGGGCCAGCCCCGTCAACGGCAATTGCGCCAGCTTGCCCGTCGTTACCCACTCCAGATCGCTCTTCGCCGTGGGAATCTGTTCCACAAGCGAGTCGTCCGGCGCGGCCACCCCCAACCCACCTTCGGACGCAACGCTCTCGGTAAAAACCTGCACATAATAGTTCGTATTCGTAATCGAGTGCCGCAGTCGCAGCACCGGCTCGCGTCCCTCTGTCACATCCAGCGGCAGCGCGGGCAGCTCCAACATCTCTGCCATCAGCGACGCCTCCCTCGCGCGCCGCTCCAGCAGTACCTCTGTCTCAACGCCCCGCTTCCGCAGCGCCAGCAGATGCGCCACCGTCCGACTCTGCATCTTTGCTCGCGGCTGCGTCACGTGCTCCCCGCGAGTTCTGCAAAGTTCCATCACAGGACACTCCGAGCACAGCGGCGATCGCGGCAGACAGATCAGCGCCCCCAACTCCATCATCGCCTGGTTATGATCGCCCGCCGCATGATTCCTCTCCCCCGCTACATCTTTCTTCGCCCCTCGCCCGCGTCTCGCCGGAGGCGCCAGCATTCCTGCAACCGCAACCAGCCGCGCTCGTGCCTGCGCCGACTTGTCCTCCGGCTCGCCCAATAACCGCAGCAGCACTCGCTCCGCATTGCCGTCGAGCACCGCCACGCTCTCGCCAAACGCAATGCTCGCAATCGCCGCCGCCGTATACTCGCCTACTCCCGGCAGCCTGCGCAACTCCAACGCCGTGCCCGGCAGCTTCCCCTGCATTTCGCGCTCAACAAACTGCGCCCCCCGAAGCAGCATCCTCGCTCGCCGGTAATATCCCAGTCCGCTCCATAGCGCGAGCACATCCGCCTCATCGGCGTTGGCTAAATCACTGATCGTCGGAAACCGCAGCAGAAATTCCTTGTAGCGATCGACCACCGTTGCTACCCTCGTCTGCTGCAACATAATCTCCGACAGCCACGTCGCATAAGGATCATCCACACCGCGCCACGGCAGTACCCGCGCATGCTCCCGATACCAGCCGCCTAGCCTTCGCCGAAACTCCGTCGCAGAAAACCCCAGCACAGGAGCTTCCCCATGCGGCTTCTCGCCGCGCTTAGCCACTCCTGCGCTTCCCGCCTTGGATGTCTTGGAAGCCTTCGCTGTCTTCGCTGTCTTTGCCATGCTCCCGTCAGTCTATCTGTCCGTCTGCACGAAATGATCGAAGCGCCATCACACTTGCGAGATCATCTTTCGATGCAACGTGCCGCCGCGCATCAACTCGTCATGCGTGACGGTGGGTCCATGGACGATCTCGCCATCAAGCATCGTGCCCTGTACGAATACCGTCGAAGGGCCATTGCCCTCGGCCTCAATCACCAACGTCTTCCCCTGCGCGAGGTGCAGCGTGGCGCGCGGAAACAGCGGGCTACCCAGCGTGTACTCCGCCTTCCCCGGGCACGCCGGATAAACTCCCAGCGCACTCAGCACATACCACGCCGCCATCGAGCCAGTATCTTCGTCGCCC
>DATCDL010000354.1:0-2429 GCA_036510715.1 Acidobacteriaceae bacterium | reverse complement strand
CCGCTACCCGGTAGTAATCCGGGCTTTCTGGTTCAACAGAACAGCCTGCGCGATGCAGTTCTCGCGGCACTGAATCTGAATATTTTTACCCGACATGCTGATCGCGTCCGTGGAGCGAACATCGCTCAGATGGTTAATGTGCTACAAGCCGTAATCATGACGGACAAAGAAAAGATGGTCGTCACGCCAACGTACTACGTCTTCAAAATGTACGTCCCCTTCCAGGACGCCACGTTCGTGCCCGTCAGTTTTGACGCGGGCACCTATACCCACGACGATATTTCAATGCCGCGTGTAGACGCCGTCGCTGCCAAGGATACGACCGGCAAGCTTTGGATGGAAATCACCAATGTGGATCCCAATCAACCAGTTGAGATCGAAGTGAGCGTTGCGGGCATGACAGCTAAATCTGCTACGGGACAAACGTTGACCGCGCCCAAGGTGGACAGTGTCAACACCTTCGACGCGCCGACCACGGTCATACCGAAGCCTGTTTCCGCGAAGGTTGAAGGGCGCAAACTCATGCTCGCAGTTCCACCAAAATCGGTCACCGTGATCTCAATTGAATAATAACGCTATGACGAAGCTAACTTTGATTTTGGCCGCCCTTCTGCTGTCCATCTTCTGTTCTGCCCAGACTCGCCCGGTAAGTGCAACCATCTTTACCTCCAAGCCTCGCTCTCCGATCTCGAAGTACATTTACGGGCAGTTTCTTGAGTACATCGGTGGAATTGTCACCGTGAAGAGTCCAGAAGACTCGGCGACGCCGCCGTTTTTTCCTCGCGCCATGCTCGCGAGCGCGGCGGCGTGGTCACCCGATCCGCAAAATCCTCCGCTGTATCTCGATCTTCCGATGAAGGACGGACAACCTCAACCGGAGGCTCTGGCGAAATGGACTACGAATTCCCCATTGGCTTTCATCGATCAATACATTGACAATTTGCGCAAATATCGCGCGATCTCCATCGATGTGGGCGACCAGGACGGATTACGTGTTGATACCACCAAGCTGCACGACATCCTTGATGAATATGGAATCAAGCACGGCTTTGAGATTTATCACGGCACTCACACCAGTGCAGTAGCTGATCGCTTTCAGAATCATGTGATGCGGTTTTTCAGTCAGAGTCTGTGCTCCACTGCAGATTGGCAGTGAACAACACGCGCACATCCGCGAAAGACCGCTTGAAAGTCGGACTTAGCCCGATGCATCGGCCTGAGTCCGATTCGGGGAGAGGTAGATTTAAGCCGGAGGCGAAGGTTTTGAACTTATGATCCGGAGATGCGCACTTATTGCCCTTGCCGCCACCCGATTGCTCCTTTTCGGCAGTTGCTGTGCTCTGGCCCAGAATGCCACCGAAACTTCAGCCAAGACCCTGCCATTCGTCAGCCCGATCTTCGGCGACAATATGGTCTTGCAGCGGGGCAAGGCAAACATCATCTGGGGCTGGTCAGATCCCGGCGACAAGATACAAGTCGAGATTGCAGGCAAGAGTGCGTCTGGGATCGCCGCAGCCGATCGCCGATGGGAACTGAAGATTCAGCCGCCGCGAGTCGGCGGCCCGTACACGATGATGATCAAAGGTAATCAAACCGTTGAATTTCACAACGTGCTTGTCGGTGATGTTTGGCTGTGCGGCGGCCAATCCAACATGCAAGTGTCACTCCGCTTTGCGCGCAACGGAGAGGACGAAGTCAAAGGGGCGAATTACCCTGATATTCGTTATTTCACGGTTGCGGGTCAACCTGCGTACCACCATACAGATGTTGTGGAGGGAGCCTGGAAAGTAGTGTCGCCTGAGACGGCAGACAGAATTTCAGCAGTGGCGTATTACTTCGCGAGAAAGGTCCAACAGGAGATCCACGTTCCAATCGGTCTGGTCGTAGATGCCCTCGGCGGAACTCCAGCTGAAGCATGGACCAGCGCCGCCGCCCTTCGCCCACTCCACGATTTTGATATCCCCTTGGTGGAACTCCAAAGGCTTACTGCGGAAGGCGCGCCCGAGTACGGGAACTACGTGATGCACTGGTATGACCAGTACGACGTGGGGATCAAAGGAAATTGGGCCTCTCCGGATTTCGACGATTTGGCCTGGACGTCCGTCAACATTCCGGGGGGATTCTCCGAATTGGGCGTGCCCGACACGCCAGCTGTAGCCTGGTTTCGCAAAGACATCGTGCTGCCCGATCCGCTCCCCACTGGACGCGCGCTCTTGTTTCTGGGTTCGATTGAACGCATGGACACTGCCTACATCAATGGAACGGTAATCGGCGCCAGCGCATGGGTCGAGAACCCGCGAGTATATTTCATCCACGATGGTGTACTGAAGCCGGGAAAAAATGTGATAGCGATCCGCGTCTTTAAGACAAAGCCGCAAGGTGGATTTCTCGGGAAGCCCGAAGAGTTGCGCTTGATGCTCGGAGATAAG
>DATCDL010000353.1:0-6558 GCA_036510715.1 Acidobacteriaceae bacterium | reverse complement strand
TATAGAAGCTGTGGTCGTCTGGAGATTCGTTTATGCGCACGCTCCAGAGAATGATGGCCGGATGGTTCCAGTCCCGTCGCAACATGCGTCCAACGTGTGGACTGCTTCCTCGCGCGCATCGCTCCTCGCGGAGATCTCTTGCTCGAAGCAGAACTACTCGAAGGTGAACGCACTCTTGCAAAGGCGAGCCGATCGTTTAGAGTATCTTCGGCAAGCGACCCTGACGCCGCGGATGATCCAGTCACGAGCGCTCCTGTCTACCTGAGTACGGAGACGGTTAACGATCCCGCGAAGCAGACGATATGGTTCACGGAAATCGACGGAATAAAGCTCTGGGACCTTGCGAGCCCGAACTTGTATACGGTTCGCGTACGCCTCTTGCGCGCTGGAAGCGTCATCGATGAGGACACTCGCCGGATCGGCTTCCGCGAGGCGATGTTCACCGATCATGGGTTCTCGTTGAACGGAAAAATTGTCAAACTGCGAGGCCTCAACCGTCACCAGACCTTTCCGTTCGCCGGTCAGGCTATGCCTGCACGGGTGCAGCGCCAGGACGCGAAGATCCTTCGCCACAGTCTGCACTGCAACATCGTACGAATCTCTCATTATCCTCAGTCGCGCATTTTTTAGATTGCTGTGACGAGATCGGCCTGCTTGTGCTCGAGGAGATTCCAGGCTGGCAGCACATCGGCTCCGAGCCGTGGAAACTCGTTGCCATCGACAACGTTGGACGCATGTTGCGACGGGACTGGAACCATCCGGCCATCATTCTCTGGAGCGTGCGCATAAACGAATCTCCAGACGACCACAGCTTCTATACCCGCACCAATGCGCTCGCGCACGCACTCGATACGACGCGGCAGACAGGCGGCGTCCGTAACTTCAAGGAGTCGGAGTTTCTGGAAGATGTATTCACAATTAACGACTTTGGCTTCCCTCTAGGAAGACCGAACCATCCCCGCTATCTCAACACCGAGTTCGTCGGTCACACGTTCCCGACGAAAACAACGGACGACGATGAACGGCAGCGCGAACATACGCTGCGGCATGCTCGCATCCATAATCAACTCGCCTCCGATCCGCAATTCGCGGGCGGGATCGGTTGGTGCGCCTTCGACTACAACACCCACGCGAACTTCGGCGCAGGCGACTGCATCTGCTATTACGGCGTTACCGATATCTTTCGCGAGCCCAAGCCCGCGGCCGGCTTCTACAAATCACAGTGCGATCCGTCGGAGGAGATAGTCATCGAACCGGCCTTCCACTGGGCCAACAGCGACGAATCGATCTACTTCACCGAGGCCGTCATCTGTTCGAACTGCGACAATCTGAAGCTCTACCAGCGCAGCAACAGCATAGCGACTAATCCATGGGAGTTGATCTCGGAACTCGATCCAAACCGTGCGGATTTTCAACATCTTAAATATCCGCCATTCTTTCTCGACCGGATCCAATTGCAGCGGACTCACGCGCAGGTGTGGGGCGATCTCAAGATCGATGGTTAGGTGCAAGGCAAGCAGGTTGCATCAAGAACCCTGTCTGGGCTCGGCGTCGACCAGAAGTTTGCTTTGATCCCAGACGATACAGTGCTCCATGCCGACGGTGCAGACACAACGCGAGTAGTGATGCGCGTCACGGACGAGTTTGGAGCCACGCGAACCTATTCAAATGATCCCGTAGTATTCAAACTCGAGGGTCCCGCGGCCCTGATCGGCGACAACCCCTTCGCTCTAATCGGCGGAACCGGCGCGGTTTGGATTCGCGCAAAAGAACAGGCAGGTACCGTGCGGTTGATCGCGACACATTCTCGGCTTGGATCCCAGACAATTGAGCTCCATCTTACCGCTGTTCCAGCAGAACTGGTGTAGTCGATATCGACATATAGACAAGGCGGAGCGAAGAGCTTGGCGACACAAATTGATGGGCAGTCCATTGAACCGGAGGTGACGTCGGAAGAATTGTCAGCCCAAGCCTTACCTCCTGGTTCACTCATTCTAGATTGGATAACGCTCACCTTAGCGAGTTCCGGTCCGATGTGTGATCATTATGGCTGCCATCATTTGGGTCTTCTTTGCTATAAAGCGCGAAAATACCAAAGTTGGTCCTTGACAGTGGCTGTATGGTTGATATATTAATTCATTGCAACATTGGATAAGGATATCCAAAACGGACGTAATTGAGCTCATCGAGAGCGCAGATGTGTGGCGACACGGGGAAGCGGTCACGCCGTCGAGGTTCCGTCAGTTGATAGGAGGAGGAAGTCATGAGGTTCTTCAACATCAGGAGGCAATCGTTAACAATTGCCGTCTTATTCTCAAGCGTCGCTTCTGTTGCATTTGGTCAGAACGCCCAGCTCTCAGGCAAAATAAGCGATCAGTCGGGTGCCGTAATATCCGGGGTTGAGGTCACGATAACAAACACTGACAACGGAGCGAAAAGAAAGGTCCTCACGACGGAGAAAGGCTTCTATTCTGCACCTTCCCTCCAACCTGATCACTATCGAGTGGTTGCAGTGAAGCAGGGTTTCAAAACGTTGACTCGTGATGGACTTACGTTGCAAGTGAACGACGACGTGAGACTCGATTTGAAACTGGACGTGGGCGGCGTATCCCAAAACGTCACCGTCACGGCCGATACTCCTCTGTTGCGCACGGACGACGCCGAGACCGGAGAAGTGATCGACCATCGGCGCATCGAAGAACTGCCGCAATATGACCGAAACGTGCTGGCTTTCGCCCACTTAGCTCCCGCTGTGAGCGGCACCGCGGAAAGTCCGCAAACCCAGGAAGGTGGCCAGGAAAGCGACTATCGGATCGCCGGGGGTCGGACTACCGGAAGCGAGTTCTATATAGATGGTATCGCTATAACCGAAGGGTATTCGAAGAACCTTCCTCCTTCAATTCCCTCGCCCGAGGCAGTTCAGGAATTCAAAGTGGTCAGCAGCGGGTTGTCGTCCGAATACGGGCGGTTGTCCGGTGGCGCGGTCACAATCATTACCCGCGGAGGCAGTAACCAGTTTCACGGTTCGGCTTATGAATTTGTCAAGAACCAATTGTTCAACGCCAATGATTATTTCAGCAACCTCTACAACAAGCCAAAGGGCGTGTTTCATAACAACATTTTCGGAGGTTCAATCGGCGGACCTGTCTGGCTTCCCAAGATCTACAATGGGCACAACAGAAGCTTCTTCTTCCTGAACTACGAAGGGAACCGGCAAAATACCACCAGCAACCTGGTCACAGCCAGTGTCCCAACGGCGGCAGAACGCACTGGCGACTTTTCACAGAGCACCGTAGCGTATAACGGCAACATCGTCCCGGTCAGACTCTACGATCCCACCACCGGCGTGGTGCAGCCCGATGGTTCGATCGCCCGCCAGCAGTTCTCTTACGGTGGTGTGCTGAATGTGATTCCTCCCAGCCGGCTCGATGCGGTCGCCAAGATTTACAGTTCCTACTACCCGCTTCCAAACAAGCCTGCCGTGGGCACCAACCATCAAAATAACTATGTTGGCACAGCAATGAATGAATCGCGCAATGATCGCTGGACGGGACGATTCGACCAGATATGGTCCACCAGAAACTCTTCCTACTTCACGATAACCGCCTACGACGATTTCAATGGCTCTCCGGCGTGGTTAGGGCCGATGGGCATATCGAACAGCGGCACGCAGGATGCCATGGCAGCTGCGTTCCACCACGTATATACCCTGAACGCGACGACCGTACTGGAAGGGTACATTGGCGCGGTGCGCGACACGGGCCCCGACGATGGCTCTCTGGGCGCAACCGGCTATAGCTCGATATCGCCGAGTGTTGACTATACCAAATTCGGCTTTGGTTCCTCCGTTAACGCCATACTGGGTGCGGGGGGCGGCAAAGCGCCCGATCTCTACACGCAAAATGATGTCAGCGACTTGGGCGGCGGCGGCGGCGCCCTCACATTTGAGACCGATTTCCATGGCGGAGTCAGCCTGCAGAAAATTATGGGCAGGCATAACTTCAAGACTGGATTCCAGGGGCATCGTTATTACACCAACCAATACACTGGCGGGAGTCTTGGCTTCACGTCCGGTACTGACGCGACCCAGTTCAACCCTGCCAATTACGACGGCAGCGGGACCCAATACGCGACAATGATGCTGGGCATAATCGATGGGGGCAGCGGCAACCAGTGGGCCGGGCCAGCTTCGCTGCAAACCGCATATGGCTTGTACGCGCAGGACACCATAAAGCTAAGCAACAAGCTGACTGTGAACGCCGGGGTTCGCTGGGACTTCGAGCCGCCGCGTACGGAGCGGTTCAATCGCGAGGTTTTCTGGGATGATAGCTATAAGTGGGATGTGTCATTAAACCCCGCATTTAGCTGGCAAAATGATCTGGCCGAAGCAGGAGTAACCGACAGCGTTCCCGAGCCTTTATGGATGACGAAGGGCTTTGTTGGCCGTCCCGCTGTGATGGGCAGCTCCGCGTATCCTGGCCGCACCCTTCAGAACATTCTGCCAAATCACTATTCACCACACATCGGAATCGCCTATCAAATTACCCCGAACACGGTAGTGCGCGGGAGCTATGGGTTGAACTGGATGTCAGTGATAGGAAACCGGTGGCTCAACGGCTCCATGTGGAACAACGGTTACGGCGATGCGATAAACGTCCAGACGGGTTCCACAAACCAAGGTCTCACGTATGATTCGACCTTCGAGAATCCGACGCCGAACGGGAGGGGTTACCAGAAAGAAAGCATAGCGGGGAATGAGCAGTTAGCGCTTAGCACCGCGCTGGGGCAATGGTATCTGGCGCAGGCTATCGATACCTCTGTTGGCTATGAGCACACGTTCCAGCTCGCCGTGCAAAGACAAATCGGCGCCGATGACAGGGCATGGGTGTTTGAAATCAATGCCAGTGGCAACCTGGGCCGCAACCTACCCTGGGCGCTCGGCAATGGCAAAGAAATTATGCGAAACAACTACAACCTGATTGGGAAAGAGGGAACTAAGCTTCTGAAGCAGGTTGACAATCCCGTCTACGGAGACGTCCCCCCGGGTGGATGGGCGAACAACGGCCCAACCACGCCACTGGGACAAGTGTACTTGAATAATCCGTTGTTTGGGCAAGCCTGGGTCAACGGTGAAGGAGGCGGGACATCCAATTACTTCCAGGGGTATGTGCAGGCCGAACATCGCTTTGGGAAGGGCTTTAGCTTCCTGACCAGCTACACCATAAGCAAGATGATGCAAGACACTGGAGCACAATCGAACTGGGGTGGAAGTTATGGCGGCTGGGGCACCGGCTCGTACGATAGCAACGGATATCCGCAGGCCGGGCTTGGCCTGTTCGACATCTACGCCGTCGCGCCCAACGACCGTACCCACCGTTTCCTGGTCAATTACAGTTATGATCTACCTTTCGGACGCGGCAGACGCCTGCTTAACAGCCTCAATGGGCTGGGAGGCAAAGTGCTTGAGAACGTAGTTGGCGGCTGGACGGTCGCCGGCACCACCACCTACTGGTCCGGCGAACCTCTGGGCATCAGCGGAGTCAATGCTGGCTTCTGGAGCAGCATCCAACAGGGACGTGGGATGCGGGCCGTATTCAACAATATGAAATATAACAACCATGTAAGCGGGCACACCGCGATCTATGGCCCAAACGGTGGAACAACGCCCTATTTCAACCCAGGCTCCTTTAGAAACCCGGTTGATCAGGAACTCGGCAATGTTCCTGCCTTGATATCTAACCTTCGAGGTCCCGGCTACAGCAATTGGGACATGGCCATTACGAAGGACTTTGGCCTGCGCCTGTGGTCAGAGTCAGGTAAGCTGCAGCTTCGAGCCGAGGCGTCGAACGTGCTTAACCACATGGACAGTGCTAACCCTGATGAAAATATAGGAAGCGGTACCTTCGGCTACGTCACCTCGCAGCTGAACAGCCCGCGCCGCATGATGCTCGCAGCCAAGTTCGTCTTCTAGCAGCGATCCAACCTCTATAACCGGAGGCGGACGACTTCGTTCGCCTCCTATTTCTGCTCGCGCCGTCGGTATTGCTATGTCGCGAAAGATCAACAGAAGAACACGGCGGAGACTTGATGACCGAAAAGATAGACGCATCCGAAAAAGGCGTGGGCTTCAACCTGACGCGTCGAACATTCCTCGGTCGAAGCACTGTTGCGATCGCTGGTGCTGTCATTAGCGCCAACTGCGGAGAGGCACTTGCAGCCTCGCCCGGGAGCAATTCGAAGGTGCCTGTCTTGCTACACGTGTCGGACGCAGTTAAACCGGGCCAACTTTTCTCGGTGAATGGTGAATGGCTGGATCCAAAGAATCTCGAGGTTCTGGTATCTACGAAACATGGCAGAATGCCACCGGCGAATGCCCTGAAAGCGTCGATCGTCCAAACCGACGATCAGGGGCATTTTGTGGTTGTGACGATGCCGCAACTGAGGCCAGCCATTTTTCGTGTGTGGGTTAAAAATGGCGCGGGCTTCAGCGCACCCATCGTCATGAATAAGCCGCGTCCATTGTTCCTCTCCGAATGTGAGGCTTGGGCGGGACAACAG
>DATCDL010000352.1:0-6749 GCA_036510715.1 Acidobacteriaceae bacterium | reverse complement strand
TGCCGTAGTACCCGTGAACCAGCCGAACAAGGAAGGGCAACCTTCTGTCGGAGGCCGGGGAGGGAAGGGCACAGACTGAGGAGAACATCGTTCAATCGCACATGCGCCCGACACAGAGCGGGAAACGCAAGTCCCAGGGATTGCACGGTGTGCGGCAAGCAGCCTTTGCCGCTACTCATCCTTGGTAAGAGCCGTATGCGTAAACGCGCCCGTACGGATCTGTGCGGGGGGCGATCAGTGATGGTCGTCCCTACCGCGACAGCTATCCAGAAACGGGCTTCGAGACCATTACCCTCCAACAGACCACCATACTGAATCACGGCGTGGGAGGCCGTCAGTATGGTGCATCGGAAGACATCGAAACGCTCGAAAGCAAAAACAATGCTTCGACTAGCTGACTTGGAGCAGTCGAGGAATGCGGTTCTTCACTCACTCGGTGCAGCGAGTTCGCAAGAATCATACGGTCATGCCATCGACGAATTTATCGGGTGGTATTGCTCCGAACCACGACTGAGCTTCAATCGAACTGTGGTTCTTCGTTACCGGTTCTTTCTCGAACAGAAAAACCTCGCGGCGTCTACGATCAACGTCCGCTTAGCCGCGGTGAGACGCCTTGCCTATGAAGCCTCCGATAGCGGACTTTTGAGTCCGGATCTGGCGGCGGGGATCCGTCGTGTGAAAGGGGCGAAACGTCTCGGCGTGAGGATTGGGAACTGGTTAACGCTTGATCAGTCCAAAACCCTGCTCCGGGAGTCGCCGTCCTCTAGCCTGCGCGGCAAACGTGATCGCGCGATAGTGGCGCTGCTCATCGGATGCGGACTGCGTCGGGCTGAATTGGTGGGACTCAGAATGGAAGACTTCCAAGTCCGCGAGGAGCACTCTGTCATTGCTGACCTCGTTGGCAAAGGGAAGCACATCCGCACCGTTCCTGTCCCGGTGTGGGCGAAACGCGCCGTCGATGAGTGGACTGCGGCAGCCGGCATCAACGGTGGGGTGATCTTCCGCCGAGTGAGTCGGCTCGATAAGATCTGGGGTGCGGGAATCACAGCTAAAGCCATCTGGCACGTCGTAAAGGCAGCTGCCAAACGTGCCGACATCAAGAATCTGGCTCCCCACGACTTACGTCGCACCTGTGCCCGGCTGTGCCATCTCGCAGGCGGAGAACTTGACCAGATTCAATTTCTGCTAGGACACGTATCGGTTCAGACAACGGAGCGGTATCTGGGTTGCAAGCAGAAACTGAGCCAAGCCGTGAACGACAACCTCGGACTCGAAGACACCTGATGGTGTGGTCACGGCCCCGAAGCCGACTTCGGGGCAATCGACTGGGAATAACCCCAACTTCTGGATAGCCCGTAATCCGCCCGCGATCCTTCACCCCAACTGCACATCGCGGTTTGCCGATTCAGAGGGCACAAACCTGCAGCCTGCGGTTTGTTTCGCAGCAGCGTCATTAATTCAACTTTGTGCTCCAGTTCAGGACCACAGACATGGGTGTCATTCCTGTCTTCAGTTGCGTGTTGATGATGAATTTCTGCCCGTCGGTGCTGACGTCGTAGGAAAATAGCTCGGAAGTAGCAAACATTTCACGAGGATTGGCCTGGAAAAGCGCCGTCGGCGTACCGGCGTCGAAGTTAGACCCCGTTTTCACCGGAACAGCCATAATCTTGTTGTCGGTGGAGAGGTAGAAGAGTTCCTTACCATCGCCCCGCCATCTGGGCTGATCCCCTCCGGTGTTCGACACCTGCCATTTCCCATGTGCTTCGGGAAAAGAGGTTACATAAATCTCCCATCGTCCACTCTCATTGGAGGAGTACGCTACCCACTTGCCGTCCGGTGAGAAGCGGCCGCTCTTCAAAGTGGAACTTGCTTTGAGAAACTGAGTGGTCCGGAGTTCCGGAAACGTTAAGAACCACAGGTCTGGGCCGCGCCCGTAGAGTACATATTTCCCATCGCGCGACCAGTCGGTCGGAAATCGATCAGGACCGTCCTGCGGAATGACCTTCTCCTCTTGCGCGCCATTGGTATCCTTCAAATACAAGTCGAACTTGAGTTCACGATTTGACGCAAAAACCGTTCGACTTCCATCCGGACTCCAGACCGGCAGTGAATCCAACGCTGGATCAAACGTCAGCCGTTTCGCGCTCCGGGTTTCGAGATCGTAAGTCCAGATGTCCGTATTCTGGCTGGCTGGATCGGTCGTATCTGAGGCCACGGCTCTGCCGTTCGCGGCCAGCATTATGTTGCCGTAGATGCCGGGGCTCAGCGCGACTCCGATCTGTTGACCTTTACGGTCAAACCACAGCACTTGAGTGGCGCCGGAATCGGCATTTCTTTGAGCTACCAGCAACCCGGCGGTGGAAGCCGCAAATACCGCTTGAGAAATCCGCGGAAAGAATTGGACATCCGTGAGGAGGGGAACAGGTTCTCCAGTAAGCTCGAATTTTCCGGTGTCGAAGTGTTGCGCGAAAAGGGTTTGATCCCGATAAAAGAGAAGGTATCCCGGAGCGGCATACGCTGCGTTGCCTTTCGCTCTGACCACAAGCCGCTTCTCATTCGAATTCAGCGAACCCACGTAGACCGAATAGAGATCTTTTCGCCCGGAAAGATTGATTGCGGAATACAAGTAATGAATTCCGTCCGGCAGGAATACCGGCCAACGGTTGCTGTCTTCGCTCAGGGTTTTGTCCGGAACTGTGACCTGAGTTGGCGTTCCACCCGAGGCTGAAATCCGATAGAGGCCGACTCCCAGCGTTCCGCTCGGGGTGAAAAGGATGACGCCATCCTTGTTCCAGGTGCCCCCGCGTCCTGTAGAAGCATCGCACAGTGTCTGCACTGGACCGCCCGCCAGATTCAGCTTCTTCAGTTTCCCATCTGCGAAGAACCCGAGCGACCGCCCGTCAGGAGACCAGAAGGGGAAGGTGGCACCTCCCGTGTCGGCAAGGCTGGTCGCTTCCGGCGATCCCGGTTCATAGATCCAGAGCACGTTATTTTGCTCGGATTCTCGATGACCAACAATAGCTACCGTATGGCCATTGGGAGCCACAGCGACAGCCCGCGCCGCGAATGGGAGGGGCGCAGAAAAATATGTCGTCTGCTCTACCCCTTTCGATCCATGCCACCAAAGAGCGACGGCGATCAGCATCAGGGCGAGTCCGCCTGCGATCAACCAGGCGAGTAGCGCGCGGTTGTTTCCCTTTTCTTCTTTGGACCTGAGAACCGGTGTCCCGCTCTCAGCAATCCACTTCAACTGCAGCACGATGTCATGCGCGGTCTGAAAGCGGTCCTCGGGATTCTTAGCGAGGCATGCGGTGACCACGTGCTCGAACGCCGGCGGCGTGAGTGGCTGGGTTACAGAAATTGGTTCGGGTTCCTTTTCGAGAATCGCGCTCGCCACACTGATCTGGCTCTTGCCCTCGAAGGGTCTTGCGCCGGTGACCATTTCATAAAGAACAGCGCCCAGCGCAAACAGGTCCGATCGGGCATCTGCCTCCTTGCCCTCAATCTGCTCCGGCGACATGTACTGGATCGTCCCGATCATCGTACCCGCTGTTGTGAGGGGAGAGACGGGGCTGGCTTGGCTCATCGTCCGGGCCGCCGACAAAAGAGGCGCGCTCGATGCCGCTGAGCCCAAGCCACCGGCCGCGGACTTCGCCAGCCCGAAGTCCATCAGCTTCGCGCCGCCCTTCGTCAGCATGATGTTCCCTGGCTTCAGATCCCGGTGCACGATCCCCTGGCGGTGCGCCACGGCAAGCGCCTCGGCTACGGCAATCCCAATCTTTAGAATTTCGCTCAGCGGCAAAGCTCCTTTACGAAGCCGCTCAGCCAGAGTTTCCCCTTCGAGAAACTCCATTACCAGATAGTCATTGCCGTCCTGTGAGCCGATGTCGTAAAGATGGCAGATGTGCGGATGGTTCAGCGAAGAGATGGCTCGAGCCTCGCGTTCCATGTGCTGCTTCAGTTCCGGCGAAGAAGAAAGGTGGGAAGCCAGAACTTTAACCGCAACGGTGCGATCCAGGCGGACGTCCCTCGCTCGATACACCTCGCCCATCCCGCCAGCGCCCAGGGGAGATTGGATTTCGTAAGGACCGAGTTTTGTGCCAGAGGTTAGAGCCATGCGAGGGCACAATTATAGCCTGCGCCGTACGTTGGAAAGGATGCGACGATTCTGAGTGTGTGGTCGTCAAACCGGACTTTATCCAGAAACGGGCTTCGAGGAAGTTGGCCGGATTGGTACCGATAAGTCGGCCAGCGGATATCAACTTCTACGCCTGTTCCTCACGACGGCGCATCCGGCTCCAGGCCGATGTGATCATTGACCGCATCGCTAAAACGCTGCTTGCACCCGAGGTATCGCTCCGTCGTCTGAATTGAAACGTGGCCGAGCAGGAACTGGATCTGATCTAGTTCGCCTCCTGCCTGATGACACAATCGCGCACAGGTCCTTCTCAAATCGTGCGGTGCTACCGATGGCAGACCACAGCTTTTCGCGTTTGCTTTCACGATTGCCCATATGACCTTGGGTGTGAAGCCGAGTCCCCAAATTCTGCCTCCTTTGTTGATAGACCGTAGCAATGGACCTGAGGTGATGCCGGCACCCACAGTCCAGCTGTCAACCGCCTCCTTCACCCACTGCGGAACGGGGATCGTTCGGATGTGGCCACCTTTTCCTCTCAGGTCAGCGATGACCCAATGGCCTTCCCGAAGCTGAAGATCCTCTAACCGTAAGGCTGTAACCTCAGCTCTCCGGAGGCCACAGCCGATGAGAAGCGAGAGCAAAGCGCGATTTCGTCGGCCGCGAAGGGTGGAGGTTGTCTCAGTGCGGAGTAACTTCTTGCCCTCCTCCGCCGTGAGCCAATTCCCGACACGCACTCCCAGCCGCCTGACCCCCTTACTTCCGCATTGCCGACCACTCGTCCACGATCGCAGTTTCTACGCGCATCGCTGGCAAAATCCAGGCTGCCGATTGACGGCTCCTGTGAGCCCAGCTACCCTCGGACCAATCGCGATTCAGTTTAGATAGAATTACGACGATGATGGCTATTCGTTCTGTAGCTGTGTTCGATCTCGGTGGTGTGCTAATTGACTGGAACCCGCGTTACCTATATCGCAAGCTCTTTGATGGAGACGAGAAAGCGATCGAGCATTTTCTGGCGACGGTCTGTACACCGTCCTGGAACGCTCAACAGGATGCGGGACGAACGTTTGCCGATGCCTGCGCCTCCTTGAGGTCGGTTCATCCGCGCCAAGCGGGGCTGATCGATGCCTGGTTCGAGCGTTATGACGAGATGCTGGCAGGGCCGGTCCTTGGCAGCGTTGACGTTTTTAGGGAACTGCGCGCTCACGGGATTCCTCTGTATGCGCTCAGTAACTGGTCCGTGGAAACTTTTCCCGTAGCCCTGAAGCGATTTGACTTCTTGCAATGGTTTCGAGGAGTGTTGCTCTCTGGCCAGGTCGGACTGCTAAAACCGGACCCGAGTTTTTTTCAGCTTTTCCTTGAGACTTTTGCAATCGATCCTGCCCATGCCGTGTACATCGATGATCTCAAACCGAACGTGGAGGCCGCTGCGGCCTTTGGCATGCACGGCATCCTATTCACCGATCCTGCTGCGCTTCGCGTAGAACTGGTGAGTGTTGGGTTGATTCCAGGATAACCCCTTAACCATCCGAGCGGGCACACAGGCCGTGTTCGCTGCGCAGCAACGGATTATCGTGCCACCATTTTCCGATATAAACTTGACGACTAGTAAGCATGACAAAGATCATCAGGAATAAATCCCTGGCAGCAGGTGCAGGGCCGATTCTGCAGCGGTTGGCGCAACGTTTTGGTGAACTGCCTCAAGTGGTTGCCGTTGTCCTCGCGGGGTCGCATGCGGCGGGCGCTAATGACACGGAATCGGACTACGACCTCTATGTCTACACCTTGCGTGAGGTGGCCGTGGAGTTCCGGCGAGCGCTTCTAGGCCAGGCCGCGGAAATTGACAATCGCTTCTGGGAACCCGGAGACGAGTGGTTCGAGCCCTCGACTGGCACCCAGCTGGACATCATGTATCGAGCCTCAGCGTGGGTTGAAGATCAACTCGACCGCGTTTTGGTACGGCAAGAAGCTGCGATTGGATATACGACGTGCCTTTGGGACAACATCGTCCATTCCGACGCGCTGTTTGATCCGCGAGGTTGGTATAACCAACTCCAGGTCCGCGCCCGCGTTCCGTATCCAGAGGAGTTGAGGCGCGCCGTGGTGAAGAAAAACTGGCCCATTCTACGTCGTAACTATTCATCCTATCGGCGGCAAATTGAACTGGCCTTGAACCGCGAGGATGACCACCTGGGGCCCGTTCTCAATGGTGGCATCCAAGAATTTGCTAAATCGAGCCTTCGCATCTTGCACTTGCCATGAAGTCATGCAACCTCCTTGTTTCAAAATAAAAAAGCAATTGTACTTACTAGTCATCTGACTAGTCACATGCTTGGTTTTTTTGTAAACAAAACAACACAAACACGAAGAACAAGGCCGACTGATCTGCCGTCAGTTGAGAGGTGTGTTGCAACGCTTTTTGATGAATCGTTCCGAGCTTGAACGCACGATACTGAGCAGAACGACAATACTGATGCTGATTGGCCAGATGTACGCGATGCCCGCCATTCCCAATGGAATAAGCAGCGTCAAAGCGGCTTCGGGACCGTAGGCTGCTGAACTCAGCGCATCTAGACCAAAGATGGGGATGCCCTTCGCGGGACCAATTCTT
>DATCDL010000351.1:0-6088 GCA_036510715.1 Acidobacteriaceae bacterium | reverse complement strand
TCAACAATGCCAACCTTGGGATGGCGGCCACTACTTCACGACCCACCAGCCCATGGTGCAAGGGAATAAACGAGCACGGGACTGAAGCCAAAACTTCTGAAATGTATGGCGTTGATAATCGAGGAAACACTGCACCTCGCGGGATACAACTGCCGCATCGAATCAATAGCTGTAGCGCGGTACATTAATGGGGGTAGCTTCAGAAAACGGACCAGATCGTACGTTAGGGCTGGCGTAGAGGTCTGAACTTGCTCCTGCCGAGTCTTGCGGTGCTCCGCCATTGGTAGTCCCCTGTAAGGTTGATGTGCTCCCATCCGAGCGGAGACAAGTGTTTCCGGAGCGCAGGGTCTACGGGATGCCCGTTGTCGCGCAGAGCGTTGGTGGCTCGTTCGAGGTATACGGTGTTCCACAACGCGATGGCGGCGGTGGCCAAGGTGAGTCCGCTTGCGCGATATTGCTGCTGCTCGAAGCCGCGGTCGCGGATCTCGCCAAGACGGTAGAAGAACACGGCCCGGGCAAGTGCATTGCGTGCTTCGCCCTTGTTTAGGCCGGTGTGCACTCGCCTACGCAGTTCAATGCTTTGCAGCCAGTCCAGGATGAAGAGTGTGCGTTCGATACGACCAAGTTCGCGCAAAGCGACGGCGAGTCCGTTCTGACGTGGATACCGAAGCACCCTGGGACCTACACGATCGTTGTTACATGGAGTCCGCTGATCGGCTCAAGCCATGAAAGTACGTCGGTGGAAGCCCGCGCCACTTTGAATATTGTTTCCGGACCTTAGCGTACGATCTGGTCCGTTTTCTGAAGTGACCCCTTCATGAGAAGGGTGGCAAAGAGCACGAGATGCCGACCCACCATAATCTCGACCGCTACCTGGAGGAGTACATCGCGGCTGCCGGCATCGCAGAGGATCGGAAAGGGTCACTCTTCCGCACCACTCGCGGCCGGTCCGGGCAGCTAACGAGCAATTCCCTGCTTCAGTCCGATGTCTGGAGAATGATTCGTCGGCGGGCGCTGGCGGCTGGGATCAAGACCGAGATCGGGTGCCACACCTTCCGGGCGACCGGCATCACGGCTTATCTCAAGAATGGCGGCAAGCTGGAAATCGCCCAGCAGATGGCCGCGCACGAGTCAGCACGGACCACCGGGCTCTATGACCGGCGCAATGATGAGATTTCTCTCGATGAGGTCGAGCGGATTGGCATTTGAAGGGTAAGGGCGTGGTCCTGGCCGTGTGTTACGTGACCGATACGCTCGAGGCGGAGCGTAAGGCGATAGAGGCCGCAGTGACATTGGTTAAGTTAGGCGGTGGCTCCATCCGGCTCAAGAGCACACTGAACGCGGTTACATAATCTCTGTGGCGGATAGAAAAGGCGTTGATACCCATCTCCTTCTCGCCAAAGTGTGGCTGAAGCTCTTGGTCGAGTGAGTTGCTGCCGATATTCGTATAGCAGGCCTCTGCGAATGCTGCTTGGGCTGCATTCACCTCGGATGCTGTGGGCATCCTGACGATAAGCGTTCTCTGAACACTGGGCAGAACATGAAGGCAGGCCATGGGCGATATGGGCAGAAGAACTTCAACATTCGGCTCTTGAAATCCGACGCCGTAATTAAGCACTCCCGTCCGATCACGACGCCATGTCACCACTGGAGCATCCCCAATGACGAATGACTTGTCCTCTTCGGTGTGGACTACGCCCCATTGTGCGCCGTCGAACGTGTTGTCCTGATTCGTCATCACGCGCTCCATTGTGTCGGCGTATGAAGATTCTGCGTGGTGGGGACGTTTGTATCTCGCTATGAACCCGTCGATGAACTCAACAACTTGGTGCTTTCCTACTGGCGCGTCCAAGGTCCACCCCAGCTTAATAATGCCGAGAGTCCAACTTGAGGCAATGTGTCCGAGGAGATCATCCCTATTTTTCAGCTTCTCTAACGCTTGGACAGAGAGGTCATGGTGCTGACTAGTAACTGCCTTACGAGCCTTGGAGCGATGCCAGAGCAGGGCAATGTACGGAGCAAGTGCGACGGTATGATGTGCAGCAAACACGAAGGTTTTGAAGCTGAGTTGCTCGATAAAGTCGTGGACAGGATTCTCAAATAGTTGATTGAGACTTACCTCGATGCTCTCTTCTCTCGCGGCATCACGCGGATCAGAGAAATGGCCAGCGATCACGGTGGCCTTGCTCGGCGACACATCCCAGTAAGGGGCGCGGCCCTTCTGATAGCGCCAGAGCCTCAGCCCCTTCTTGGGGTGTTCGAACGCGAATTGCTTGAGGAGCTTCTCTGGGACAGTGTGCGAATCCATAACGGGCGATCCAAAGATGATTCTACGATCACGCCTAGATCGAGTGTCCTGTATCAGCTCTCCCTACGCGTCGCCCTTTACCTTTAAAAAGGTAGGCGCTGGAGGCTGTGCATCAACGGCGTCAGCAGAAAGCTGAAAACGGTAATGTGATCGCCAATCGCACCCATCACCTGCATGTACCGTTCCAGTCGCGTCGGGTTGTCTGGCGCAGCCTGCAGCGCATCAAGCTTATCGAGAATCTGCGTTTGCCGTGACTCATCGGCGATCTGCAATTTCACCTCATCCCGCAGACGCTCGATGAGCTGGTCGGTCGTCGCGGTATTCAGGTTGAGGGTCTGCGTGACGCCGTGGCCCACGCCGAGCGCACATAGTCCTTCACGATGGTGTAGCCACCGGTGAACTGATGCTCGTCTCTTAGCCGATCGAAGATACGCTTGGCCGTGTGCCGCTGCTTAGCCGACCTCTGCTTGTCGTCGCTGAGAATGGCGTCGATCACGCCCAGCCATGGTCCCAACTTGGGCCGCCTGATCGGCTGCTGCCGCTGGTACCCTGGTGGCACCGCATACTGCAGCATCTTCCGTACCGTATCCCGCGACAACCCAAAATCCCTGGCTACCGCTCGCTGACTCCGGCCCTCAACACGAGCCGCACGACGTACACGCCCGTATATCTCCACCTGAAACATCCCTCCGGTGTTCCATGAACCATGCCCTCAAGGCAATAGCCCACGAAACCAAGATTCGGCGGGTGGCCTACTTTTACTCCGCCGCAGAACGCCGCTCACGCGGCGCACTGTGGCCTAGTTTTGCACCGGCGCTCATAGATCGAGACGTTCCTTCCAGAATTGCTCGTACTCATGCACCCATTCCGCTACCTCTCGAAGTGGTTCCCCTCGGAATGAGATAAATACTTCGCGCCCCAGCTTCCTGCGCTCGATCAGTCCGGCTCTCTCAAGCAGCTTCAGGTGTTTGGTCACAGAATTCAGTGCGGTGTCGAATGGCTCTGCAATGTCCGTAAAGCGCGCCGGGCCGGCTGTGAGCCGCCCAATAATCGCTCGTCGTGTCGGGTGCGAAACGGCGGTAAACACATCGGTCAGTCGATCCATAACTACATTACATCATAAGGTGTAATGTAGTGCAAGCTTTAATTTCTCCGCCTTCCTTCATAACGTTTGTTATTTCGTTGAGCTGAAGTTTTTCTAGGGTTTCAGAGCAAGTGGTCGCTTGTCTTTCAGTTTTGGAACGCGGATGTCAAGAATTGTGTAGCGCTGAGCGCATCGAATCCGGTTGAAGCCCGTACAGTCGATGCTGATGCCGTCGAAGGAGTCAGAGAATTCGGCGAAAAACGACAGCACTTAGCGCGAAAAACATCACCACGCCGATATAGGCGAGGATGAGAGCTTTCACGGCACCCGCAACATGAGGCTATGCTGCATCCGCGCGGCCAGAATGACGATGGATCGATCTACATAAGGATTCGGAGCACTCGGCTTCGCGATCCAAGACGAACTAGGGGACACGTTTGCCGGTGTATTGGCCATTGACGCTCACTGTGTCGAAGCCGCCGGACGCGCTGCGAGCGAAGACCAGCTCCACAGGAGGATCCTTGCTGAAAAACTTGGTTTCCGATTCCGGGAATACCTCGAAGGCATCGTCTCCACCGGAGAGCTTCGCCATTAAGTGGTCGCCATCGTGTGTGACGGTGAGGGAGATGTCGGCAGTGATGACGTACTTGCCTACGTAAGAGCCGTATGTGGCGGGGTCGAGCTTCACGATCTTCAGGGCCGTGGGCATGGCGTACTTCTCGCCGAAAACGATCGCGGCCAGGTCTTTGGTGATTGCATCGACCGGTGACTGTTCCAGGTTGCTCAGCACGACGATGAGCACTTTGTCGTCGGGAAAACGGGCGATATTGCTGGTGAAGCCGTCGATGCCGCCGTTGTGGTGCACCATTCTTCGATTGAAGAGGCTGCCGATGGCCCAACCGTAGCCGACCATATCCTTGTCCGGCGTGAATATGGCCTGCAGCGACTTCCGCGAGACCAGTTTATTAGTGCCGAGTGCCTTATCCCAAAGCAGAAGGTCACTGGTTGTCGAATAGAGGCCGCCGGCCGCATAAGGGACCGACATGTCGATGAACTCCGCGTTCATCAGCGTGTCCCGCGGCTTGGTATAGCCGGAGGCACGACCCGGGAGCACGGCGGCGTTGCTGTCATAGCCGGTGGAGGACATGCCGAGGGGCTTGAAGATGCTGTGGCGCAAGAACTCGTCATAGGGCTCGCCGGACGCCTTCTCGATCACAGCGCCGAGCAGAACGTAGCCCGAATTGCTGTACTCGAACTTTTCCCCTGGCGCGAAATTCAGCGGCTGGCCCTTGAAGCGCGCGATCAGGCCGTTGACGGTGGTCGGCTGCGACTTGGTTTTGTCGTAGTCGGGCAACGCCAGATAGTCCGGAATGCCCGAGGTGTGGCTCAGGAGGTGGTGAAGGGCGATAGGGCGCCAAGCCACTGGGCAGTTCGCGATGTAGTTGCAGATGGGATCCGAAACTGTGAGGGCGCCACGCTCCTGCAGAATCATCACCGCCATGGCGGTGAACTGCTTCGTTATCGAGCCGATGCGATACTTGGTGGCGGGACCGTTTGGTATGCTCCACTCGGCGTCGGCCATTCCGTATCCGCGGGACAGAACAACCTTTCCCGAGCGCGCCACGAGGACAGCGCCGCTGAACTGGCCGAGTTTGGCCGAGGCTCTCATGTACCGGTCGATCTTGACAGCTTGGGGGGACGGGGCTTGTGCTTGGACTTGGATGCAGGTGAGACCGGCGCAGAGCAGTGCGCCGATGCGGAATGCTATTCGCGAACCCATTGGAACCTTTCTTCGGCCCAGAACTGCGGATATTGGACCGTCTACAGAGATACGCAACGGTTCCGAATGCGGTTCCATTTCCGATAAGAAATGTGCGTCCGGCGCACCCCGGTTCGCTTTCGCATCCAACATTCTCGCGGCCATGTATTTCGTTTCTAGATTTGGTGGGCGTGCTCCGCCGCCAGGAGTGCCTTCGCCCGGATGCTTGGGTACGGCCGCCTGAGGCACCCGACCTCTTTTCAGTTCACGCATGTCCAGAGCATAGCAAACCCGGTGATTGTGCCAACTAGGCGGGATCTTAAGATGTGAATGGCCAAAACAACTGCCCTGCCACAAGTAACTGTCATCAAAGCCCCAGCATGGGTTCGAGAACAGGCAAACTGCGCCGTTTCGAGCCCTCTTCACGGAGTGATCGGTCGATTTCGTCCCAGATGACGCGAACAAATTCAACGCTGTCTCGCATCCTTCTCTCGGAGCGGAACAGTGTTTGAGCTGAGGTATCTTGCCTGTCGTAATCGGAAAGCCGCGATGCGGCAGGCATTCTCCAACCACCAATCGTTCGGTGGCTGGGAGTTACCCGGCGATGTCATGTGCTCGCTGATTAGTGGAAGTCGTGGGACTGAGTTGGAGCAGCTGTGACGTTCAGTTCTTCGATATGCCCGGCTCGGATGTGGATGACCTTATCGACGTTTTGCAGTGTCCCTTCGACCAGCAGGAAGCGGGCATACGTCACCGATGAACGGTTCCGCTCATAAAGCGTTGGGTCGATGATCGCGTTCGAGATGCCGGTTTCATCCGTGGTGGTGTTTGCCACCTTCGGCTTGACGCTGATGAACCGAGTGGCGACGTGACCGCCGTCGAAAACCCAATCAACGGTGTCGCCGGCAAAGACGTTGGTAGGCTGGTCTGGCCAACT
>DATCDL010000350.1:0-2021 GCA_036510715.1 Acidobacteriaceae bacterium | reverse complement strand
GCCGGGGACTTCGCTGGCGCTGGTTCCGGGAGCGGAAGATGGAACTCCGCTGCCTCCGGAGGAGCCGCAGGAGAAGAATCCTCCGGGAGGCGTGCTGGCATACTACTGGCTGAAGGATGCGGCGACTACACCGTTGCGGCTGGAGCTGGTGGACAGCAAGGGCGACGTTCGCGCCTGCGCGGCGAGCGATACTCCCGTGAAGCCGGTGGATACGGAGAAGATTATTGTGCAGGCGATCTGGATGGAGCCGCCGCCACCGCCGTCGGCGGCGGCGGGGATGCATCGTTTCGCGCTAAACCTGAAGCAGCGGCGCGGAGAGGAGTTTGGAGGAGGTGCGTCTAAACCTGAGCTGCATGATGCGTGCACGGGGAGCTTGCCGCCGCCGGCACCGCGTGTGCGCGGCGAAGAGCGTCGCGGGGCTGTGGCGCTGGAGCCGGGAGAGTACACGGTGCGGCTGACGGTGGATGGCAAAACGTATATGCAGCCTGCGGTGGTAGATCCGGATCCTCGCGGGGCGAAGCCTTACGATGCGGATGAGAATCCGAACAACGACGACCATAACAACTAACAGGATGGCCGGTACAGCTTAGGGCTGCACCGGCCATTTGGGATGTATACGCTCAATGCGGTGGTAGGGGTTTTCAAGGCTGGATGGGCTCTCCGGCGGTGACGCCTGAGAGTTTGAGGCCGGACATTCTGGTGTTGAAGGCTGCTGCTTCCGATTGCAAGAACTGGTTGTACTTCTGGATGGCGGACAGGTACTGCGGCTCGAGGAGCTTTTGCTGGTCGAGGGCAGCGGCGGTGGGAGCGTCGTCTGCGCCTTCGAGCAGGCCGACGAGAGCGAAGAGATGTTCGCGGATCTCATCAGGAACGCGGAGGGTGGATTCGGCCGCGCCGGCGTTGCTGGTGATGGTCTTGCGCTCGGCGTCGATCTGCTTGTCGAAGTCGTCGATTTCCTTTTTGATTTGGGTTGCGTCGGGAGCGCTCTTTGCGATCAGGCGCAGGGCGTTGAGTTGAGCGTGCATGTCGTCGAGATGGTTGAGGGCGAGGTCGAGCTGCGAGATCTCGTGCAGTACGGATTCAGTTGCGTGATAGCGCTGCTGCATGGCGACGAGGCTGGCGTTCGAGTCCTGATCGTTGACGACAACGAACTTCTGCGAGGTGGCGTGGCCGGCGATGGTGAGGGTTGCGGTGTAGTCGCCAGGAGGGACGACGGCACCGGAGAGCGGACCCTTGTTGAAGTCCTGACCTCCGTCCCAGCGGACGGGGCCGTCGGAGCGAAGGTCCCAGGAGAAGCGCTGGAGGCCGGCGTGGGTAACGATCCAGGGAATTTCCTTCGGAGTTTCGGACTCGGAGGACTCTTCGCTCGTGGAGGGGCCGGGCTGCTGTTCGCTCTGGGTGGAGTTGGCGGACTGGGTGGGTTTGGCCTCACTGCGTTCGTTGCGCTGCGATTTGGCGTGGGCAGATTCGGGGGCTGCGGCATCGGGCTGAGCGGCGGGCGGGAGGTCTTCTTCGTTGGGAGCGGACTGGCCGGGCGCGAGCTCATGGGTGCCCTTGAGGGTGCGGACGACGTGGCCGTCGGCATCGGTGATGACGAGCTCGCCGGGCTGCTTCACTTCGTGCGGAAGGTAGTAGCTGAGCGCGGCGCCGAAGGGAGGGTTGGCTCCGTAGAAGGCGGCGTCTCCGAGCGCTTCCGCCTGCGACCAGGGCCAGAAGCGCTGCGCGGCGGGCGGCGGGAAGAGATGCGCGCTCTCCTGCTCCAACTGCGGAGTGAACTGCTGGAAGGGCGTAAGGTCGTCGAGAATCCAGACAGAGCGGCCGTGCGTGGCGACAATGAGATCGTTGTCAAGGGCGTTCAGCGCGAGGTCGTAGACAGAGGCGTTTGGCAGGCCGAGGCCGAAGAGGTACCAGTGCTCGCCGGCATCCCAGGAGACGTAGAGGCCGTTCTCGAGACCGGCGTAGACTATGCGCGGGTTGTGCAGGTCGCGACGCACGACATGGGCGTAGACGTCCGAGGGAAG
>DATCDL010000349.1:0-6136 GCA_036510715.1 Acidobacteriaceae bacterium | reverse complement strand
GAACGTTGATGGCATGGTTCCAAAACTTTGAAGCCAGTTGGGAGACGATTAAAGCGCAATATACCGAAAGATTCCATCGGATGTGGAGATTCTACCTGCTTGCCAGTGCAGGATCATTTCGTTCTCATCATTTGCCGGTATGGCAAATCCTGCTTTCTCCTGTTGGCCATGTGAGGACAACAGCGTCTTGCGCAGCGCCGATGGAGAACTGAAATGAGAATGGGAAACAGCGCTCAGCGGCGTCAGGCTCCGAACCATCTTACCGTGATTGCGAGAAACAGGAGCTTCCTATGCTGGAAAAAGAAGTATTTGGCTTCTTACGTTTAACTAGACGTCGCCTGTATGTCATTCAATTCATTGCGATAGACCGCTTGGACCGTTGAGATGCACTTAGGTACTGACAATGAAAATCAATGGCAACAATTCGCGCTGTCACTGCTGGGCCGCGATTCTGGCCGGAGGCGACGGGAAGCGACTGCTTCCACTTACGCGCAGAATCGCAGGTGACGATAGGCCGAAGCAGTTTTGCGCCGTTATGGGGAAAGAGACGCTCTTGCAGCAGACCCAGCGACGCATTTCCAGATTGATTCCTCGACGGCGGACTTTGCTGGTGTTGACGAGGACGCATGAGCCTTTTTATGCCGATCACATTGCCGGAATGCCACCCCCGAGATCGATCATTCAGCCTTGCAACCAGGGTACGGCGCCCGCAGTTCTCTACACTGTGATGCGTCTCTGCGAATTGGATTCTGAAGGTATTGTCGCCTTCTTTCCTTCGGATCATTATTTTTCAAATGATGAGACGTTTATTAGCCATATCGATTCGGCTTATACCGCAGCAGCATCTAACCCCAAGATGGTGGTGCTGCTGGGCATCACACCCGAAACTCCGGAGGTGGAGTACGGTTGGATCGAGCCTGGCGCTCCTTTAGGGAGTCCTGTGTCGGACTCTGTTTGCCGCGTCAAATGCTTCTGGGAAAAGCCTGACGTAATGCTTGCTTCTGCCTTGATGAAGCGAGGTTGTCTGTGGAACAGCTTCGTCATGGTTGGCCACGTTCGCGCCTTCATGAAAATCATACGGCAGGCGCTTCCAAATCTGGTTGAAGCGTTCGAATCCACTCGGCCGTCGTTCGCACCAGCTTCCGGGACAGCGGCGCTGTGCGATCTTTACGCTGGTATTCGTGCCACTAACTTTTCTCATGACGTTCTATCGATGTACCCTCATGATCTAGCCGTGCTCTGTGGCACTGGACTCGGTTGGAGCGATCTGGGAGATCCCAGCCGTGTCCTCTCCATACTTGAGCGCAAAGGTGTCCAGAAGGCGTGGGAGGTTATACCGAGCGACGGCGACGGACGGGTGTTGGTCCACGGCGAGGCGGCAGGGTAGTGGTTCTCCGCGTATTTCCCAGTCAACCTCGGGGGAATAGGCCTCCGCCCACAAGCTGTTCAGTTCCTGCTCGCAAGATTGTTGAAGCTGTGCAGTGTTGCTCAGGAATGGGCGAAATTTGACTTAATTGAGGGGCGGTCTTCGATGCGACCGCGCGGTTTTACGGAGACGCGGCGTGATTTGCTTCCGTCCATCACGACAGCATCGAAATTGACAATTGACGTGGCCGTCAGGCATCCGGCAAGAATGTGCAGAATTGACCGGATCGTCATAGTCGACCGTGGGATTCTGGAGGAGTGTGGTGGTACACACGAACATCCCCCCGCGACCGTGTATATCTCCGGAGAATACCGTAGTGGTGCTTGTGCTTATGCACAAAAAGAGAGTCGGAACTAACATGCCGAAGCCAACAATCTCAGGGCTAAGAAAAGAGAGGGAGCATTATTGCCGACTAACCACATATAGGTCATCACGGCTCTCAATGCTTTTGCGGTAACGGCCTCCGCTCGCACTAGTTGGAGGCGGCAAATGAAGGAAAAACGATTATCGGAAGTGGAACGAATATGACAGCAACCATTGCACCTATCACTCAACGCGCCGCCTGGAAAACCCTCGAAGCCCACGCGCTTAAAAACCGCGAACTTCATCTGCAAAAGCTGTTCGCGGAGGACCCGAAGCGCGGGGAACGATTGACCGCCGAGGCCGTTGGCATTTATTTCGATTATTCGAAGAATCGCATCACCGACGAAACGATTCGTCTCTTGCTGCAGCTTGCCGAAGAGTCCGGCCTGCGGTCTCGCATCGAAGCGATGTTTAACGGGGAAAAGATCAACGTCACCGAGAAGCGCGCGGTCTTGCATGTGGCTCTGAGAGCGCCGAAAGAGCAAAAGATTTTCGTAGATGGCGTAGACGTGGTGCCGCAGGTCCATGCAGTCCTGGACAAGATGGCTGATTTCTCCAACCGCGTGCGTAGTGGAGAGTGGAAGGGCTATACCGGCAAACCCATCCGCAATGTGATCAATATCGGCATCGGCGGGTCGGATCTGGGGCCGGTGATGGCCTACGAGGCACTCCGCCACTATTCCCAGCGCGATCTAACCTTCCGCTTTGTCTCCAACGTTGACGGCACCGACTTTGCCGAGGCTACACGCGATCTTGATGCCGAGGAGACGCTTTTTATCGTCTCGTCCAAGAGTTTCACGACCCTGGAGACAATGACCAACGCGCACACCGCGCGCGTGTGGGCACTCGAGTCGTTGAAACATAACGCCGCCATCGCCAAACATTTCGTCGCCGTCTCGACCAATACCGAGGGAGTGGAGAAGTTCGGCATCGACACGGCGAATATGTTTGAGTTCTGGGACTGGGTGGGCGGCCGTTATTCGATGGACTCGGCGATCGGGCTCTCCACCATGATTGCGATTGGCCCGGACAACTTCCGGAACATGCTTGACGGCTTTCATGAGATGGACGTCCACTTTCGCACTGCACCTTTCAAGGAGAACCTGCCTGCGCTCCTGGGGCTTCTCTCGGTCTATTATAACGACTTCTTTGGTGCGCAAAGCATCGCAATCCTTCCCTATGAGCAATACCTGAAGCGCTTCCCAGCTTATCTGCAGCAGTTGACAATGGAAAGCAATGGCAAGCATGTGACGCTGGATGGAAAGAAGGTCGATTATCAGACGGGGCCAATTTATTGGGGTGAGCCGGGCACCAATGGACAACACTCCTTTTATCAGTTGCTGCATCAGGGAACCAAGCTCATACCCTGCGACTTCATCGCATTTGCTCAACCGCTGAACCAGATAGGCGCGCATCACGACATCCTCCTGGCCAACGTTTTCGCTCAGGCTGAAGCGCTGGCGTTTGGCAAGACCACGCAGGAGGTCGAGGCGGATGGTACGCCACCGTGGCTCGCACCTCACAAAACGTTTGAGGGCAACCGGCCGTCGAACACGATCCTGCTCGAAAGGTTGACTCCTGCAGCGTTGGGTAAGCTGGTCGCGCTTTACGAACACAGCGTTTTCACCCAGGGCACAATCTGGCAGATTGATTCATTCGATCAGTGGGGAGTGGAGTTGGGAAAGGTTCTAGCCCAACGCATCATTCCAGAACTCGAGAGCAAGACTGAGCCAACATTGCAGCACGATAGCTCGACCAACGCCCTGATCAGACGCTACCGGAATCTCGAGAAATCTGGATGACGGCGGCAGAACCTCTCCTGAGCATGGGGATGCGGATAATCGTCCGGCCTGGAAACCCGGCGAGAGCAGAAGCAACTCAGATCGAGGAACTTATTCCTCACACAACAGAGCCTTCAGATAAAGAGAAGGAATGTTCAAGCAAAAGGAGCTTTTATCACCACGACGAAAAAATGCGAACACCCGGCCTGCAAATGTACGGCTGCGCCTGGAAAGAATCACTGCAGCGATACATGTGCCGATGCGAATAAGACACCCGAACTTACCTGCCAATGCAAGCACCCGGGGTGCAGTGATATAGGCCTCAAGATGTAGCGGGGGCTTGGGTTCTGACGCAACCGTGGGTCTCGAATCCCTGTCCGATGTTCGACCCAATTCAGCCGTGAAAGGGCAAAGCGCACTCGATGACACCCGCTGCGACACTTTCGACGACTATTGCACCGCCTGCGTTGGATGAGCTGTGCATCAACACTCTTCGTTTTCTGGCCGTCGACATGGTGCAGAAGGCCAACTCAGGCCATCCTGGTTTGCCCATGGGCTCGGCGACGATGGCGTACGCGCTCTGGGATCGATCGCTCAAATTCAACCCACACGATCCCGACTGGCCTGATAGGGATCGATTTGTATTGTCGGCCGGGCATGGGTGTGCGTTGTTGTACGCACTGCTTCATGTCACGGGCTTCGACCTGCCTCTTGATGAACTTAAGCGGTTTCGCCAATGGGGTAGTCGGACGCCTGGGCATCCGGAATACGGCAAGACTGCGGGCGTCGAGGCTACTACAGGGCCATTGGGGCAAGGCCTGACGAACGGAGTCGGCATGGCCATTGCGGAGGTGGCGCTGGCCGCACGATTCAATCGGCCTGGTCACCGGATCGTGGACCACTATACCTATGTTCTAGTCAGCGATGGAGACCTTGAAGAGGGTATCTCTTCCGAGGCCGGATCGGACGCTGGCCACATGCATCTAGGCAAACTCATCGTTCTCTATGCCGATAACCACATCACGATCGAAGGCAGCACGGAATTGTCATTCACTGAGGATCGTATAGCGCGCTTCGCCGCTTTTGGATGGCATGTGCAGAGAGTGGAGCGGAGCAACGACATTGAAGCAGTAGCACTCGCACTCGAGAATGCCCGTCAAGAAACCCAGCGGCCGTCCTTGATTGCGGTTCGTACTCACATTGGCTTTGGCAGCCCGCACAAGCAGGACACCGCCGCGGCCCACGGAGAGCCGCTTGGCGTAGAAGAGGTGCGCCTGACCAAAGAGGGGATGGGTTGGCCGGTAGAACCTGCCTTCCATGTTCCTGCGGAGGCTTTGGAACATTTCCGGGAAGCGGTTGCGCGCGGAGAGTCCGCCCAATTTGAGTGGGAGTCGCGCTTCAAAGCTTTTGCACAGGAATTTCCTGGCCTGGCCGCGGAGTTCAGCGGTGTTATCGCCAGGCAACTTCCCAAGGATTGGGACGCCGACCTGCCCACATTTGGTGCTGCAGACGGTCCGATGGCAACTCGCATTGCATCGGGAAAGACGATTGCGGTGCTGGGCAGTCGTCTGCCCGAGATGATGGGAGGCTCGGCCGATCTTAACCCCAGCACCCACACCAATCGAGAAGGCGCCGGAAACTTCGAGCCGGAGAACTGGGGCGGACACAACATGCACTTCGGCATTCGAGAGCATGCCATGGGCGCCATTCTGAACGGCATGGCATTGCATCGCGGCCTCATCCCTTATGGCGGCACGTTTCTGGTATTCAGCGACTACATGCGTCCTCCGATGCGCCTTGCGGCCATGAACGCATTGCCAGTGATCTATGTTTTCACCCATGACAGCATTGGCATGGGCGAAGACGGCCCGACTCATCAGCCTGTCGAGCAATTGGTGGGGCTGCGATCCATCCCCGGCATGGTCGTCCTTCGGCCCGCGGATGCAAACGAGACAGTGGCCGCCTGGAGAATCGCCATCGGCAGAAAGAAGGGTCCAGTTGCACTGATCCTCACACGCCAGGGTCTCCCGGTACTTGGTCTGGACAAATATCCCGGGATACCCGCGGGAGTGCCACTTGGCGCTTATACCCTTGCGGATTCTCCCGCGGGCGCAAAGCCGGACATCGTTCTCGTCGCGACCGGATCAGAAGTACATTTGGCGCTCGAGGGCCGTGATCGATTGGCGCCTGAGGGCATTCAGGCAAGAGTGGTGAGCATGCCGAGCACAAACCTCTTCGCCTTGCAGCCGGACGATTATCGAGAAAAGATCCTGCCCACGGGCGTGCCGCTGTTGGTCATCGAAGCCGGTGCCACACTTGGCTGGAAATCGTATATAGGCCCGCAAATTGACGTGATCGGGGTGGACACCTTTGGGGCATCGGCTCCTGGGGCAGTCGTGATGGAACATTACGGATTCACTGTGGATAACGTCTGTAAGCAAGCTCATGTCGTGCTCGACCGTCTCAAGGAGAAGGCATAATGCGCCTGGGCATTGCATCGGACCACGGCGGGTTCCTTCTGAAGGAGCAGGTAGCTGAGTTGCTGCGCGGGTCGGGCTATGAGGTC
>DATCDL010000348.1:0-5813 GCA_036510715.1 Acidobacteriaceae bacterium | reverse complement strand
GATGTTGAACGAGAATTCGGGGAGGCCGCCGCCGACGATCTCGTCGAGGCCGGGGACTCCGGTGGGTAGTTTGTTGATATCTACTTTGTCTTCAGTGCTCACGCTTTTCTCCCGTGTTTCAAATTGCGATCGTCGAAGGCTCCGCCGTGCCACGTAGCGCGCAGCAGCCTCAACGTCAAGGTTTCACCAAGGAGGAGATGAAGCAGGCCGAGTAAGCGGGCGATGAGGATGATTCCCCCTTCGCCAGCCGGAAACTCGCCAGCCCGAATCTTGTCGATGTCGAATTGATGTTCAATCTCGCCCAGCCCTTGTAAAGATCCGTCGGCGGCAACCTGCGCCGCGCGCAGGCTGGGAGCTTCTGTTTTGGCTAACGCCAAAGCGCGAGAAGCCAGCGACTGAAAACCGGCAATTCCGGCAAAGTCACCAAGTTCCTGGCGCAGCTTCTCATAGACGCGAAGGGTTGCGGACTCCGCAGGCTCGGAGGTCTTGCCCGCAAAAGCTTCGTAATCAAGCAGACGCTGGGCCAAATCTCGCATTTTTGGTGGAGTCGTCAAGTTCAACCCCGTATTGTTCCATGAAGCGGATTTCGATAACCGTTGCAACTTTCGTTGGGGCAGTGCGACGATTCCGTCTCTTCTTGAAGCGCATCCGCGGTTGAGTCTTAGACATCCAGAGCCGCTCCGGATCGAGCACCGGCGAAACTCAATTCATGTAGCGATGATTCGTTTCTGGGTCAGGCGCGTCTTCCTGCGAGCCGCCGGCCTTGCTTCGGACCAGCGTAAAAACGTCCAAAACCGTGGCAATATTGCGTATGTTTCTCGCAACACTCACGAGCCCATCTTGCATGCCGGGATGTTTGCCCGCCAGGGATTCAATACGTTCGCTCACATTCCTCAGCAGGTCAATCTCCAGCAGAAGGTCCTCGAAAGTCGCAGCCATTGCCGGCCCATCGGCCACCGAGTTTGACGTGTCCGCTTTGGGCGTGCCCGATACTGTCTCGCTGTCAGCCTGAAGGCGTAAATCTTCAATCAAACGGAGCGTTGTTGCCTCGCCAAGGAAGGTAAGAAACTGCCCGAGCAGTTGCGCAATCAGAATGATTCCGGCCTCGCCGGCCTCATCCGTGTTCATCTCGGATTCGACTTCGCCGAGACCGCGCAATCTACCATTCTCCGTTACCTGCACGGAGCCGAGCCGGGGAGATTCCGATTTAGCGAGAGCCAGGGCACGGGAAGCGAGCGCCTGAAAACCATCAATACCCACGGGAGCGCCGAGTTGACGGCGCAGCCTCTCATACACCCGCACAGTCGCAGGTTCAGTGAGAAGCGAGGGCTTAACTGCGTCGGCTTCCGAAGCAACGAGGCTGCGGGCCAATTCACGCGTCTTATGTGGAGGAAGCATCGGTTCCGTTCTCTCCTTACCCCTGACGCCTTAGCGTTGAGCCTAAAGCATTTATCGCTACGACACTTTCTGGGCGATTGCTTCTGCAATGAGATTCGTTGCGAGATTCATCATACCCAATGTGATGCCATGCGATCCAAGAGTACTTGAGAGATCTCTGGAAAGATGAGCAAACTTGATCGGATTGGCCGCCGGAGGAATCCCATGGTGAAGCTTAATTGAAGTGTGGGCCGGGGAAGGATGCAACTGGCACCGGGTCGAAGGGAGAGGAACGGGGGAGAAGATCCGGCATCCAAGGGGCCTCACTGGGCAGCAGATAATTCTTTACTTATCACCCATCTGCTCTGTAAACTGAGGCCAATTGGGCGTGTACCCCCCAGCGGTCACCCCACGAAGGACGCAACCGGAAGGAGGCCCTCAATGGTGGTTATACCCGAAAAGCCGCGATTCGACGCCGCAGCCTTTCTGGCGAACGCCGGCCTGGGGAGAAGAGTCATCGAATTCGCGCAGAAGGATGCCCTCTTTTCGCAGGGAGATCCCGCGGACGCGGTTTTTTATCTTCAGGAAGGCCGCGCAAAAGTCACCGTTGTTTCCGCCACCGGGAAGGAAGCTACCATCGCACTGGTCTCCGCGGGCGACTTTGTCGGCGAAGAGGCGCTCGCGGCGATGCCTGGGTTGCGTTTGGCCTCGGCCACTGCAATTACCGACTGCACCACTCTCAGAATCAGCCGGGGAGAGATGATCCATGTGATGCACGAGGAAAACAGCTTTTCCGAACTGTTCTTCAAGTTTCTGCTGGAACACAGCATGCGCATTCAGGCGGACCTGGTCGATCAGCTCTTCAACTCCAGTGAGAAGCGCCTTGCGCGGATACTCCTGTTAATGGCGGAATTTGGCAAGCCGGGCGAACCGGAACAATACATTCCCAAGATTTCGCAGGAGACCCTGGCGGAGATGATCGGCACCACCCGCTCACGGGTGAGCTTCTTCATGAATCGATTTCGCAAGCTCGGGTTTATTGAATACAACGGGCGCATCAAGGTTCACAAGTCGCTGTTGAATGCGGTCCTGCTTGATCGATTTTCGGAGAGTCATCCCGAGAAACCTCCCTCTTCGGCCGCTGTGCCTTCCTCAGGCACTGCACGGGCTCGGTCGAGGCCTGCCGGGCGCGCCTTGCACGGGCAGAATTGAGCAAGTTGCAGTTGAAGGCCGCAGGCACGCAGGGGATGGAGATTCACGCTCGCGCAGAGATGGCAGCAGGCTTTTCTGCGGCCTGGGCTGCCATGGCGCTGAAACCGTTGCGGACCGACTCCGTCAGTCGCGGCCTGTCCATCTCTTTTCTTACAGAGGCGACAATGGCTTTTTCCTTCTTGACCCGGCCCGTTTTCTTCACGAATTGTTCCTCCTTGAACGGTGAGCGGTGAATTAGCGGGACGGATTTGGAGCCGATACTCGCTCGGGCGCCCCGCGAATGGGATCAAACAACAGGTTTCGAATCGGCAGGCGCGTTAGTTCCGGTGCCACCGCGAATATCCCCAGCCACCACCACCGATAAGAAAGAGCACCAGTAGAACGATCAAGATTGTTTCCATGATGAAACCTCCGTCGCTAGAGGAAGCGGACTCGCCCTTGTAACGACTGTCCCACTTCTTCTCTACTCATGATCCTAAGAGTGATCCGGACGGATGTCTGAGCACATTGAACCACAGTGAGCGGGACGCTCCAATCTCGCCATGGCACCTGCCTCGCAAACGAGGCCTGACATCCCTGACTCCTGAGTGGAGCCGTCATCCTGAATCTGGCAATTCCTGGGCTCGACACCATGCGGCATTCTTTATATCGACAGCGGTCTCGAGCGAAGGTGCGATTCTGACCAGTCGAGAGAGGCGCGGCGTGTATAGCTTTTGCTCTCATTGCTCGGCCCGTTATCTTCACGAATTGATCCTTCTTGAACGGTGAGCGGTGAATTCGAGTGCCGGACACGAGCCGGTACTCCTTCCAGTCCTCCTCCATAGATCGCACGACGTTCGAAGATCTGGTCGCCCTTTCGGAGCTACCACATAACAAACCTGGAACGTGGCAACGAAGCATAGCTGATTCGAAAGAGGTTTGTCGGATCACATACGTGGGCCGATTCATGGCTAGTCAGTTCCCACTCGTCCCGGACCGTGGCTACTGTGGCCAAACATGTTGTGCAGATTGAATCGTGACTCCCGTTGACGTTGTGCCGATGGGGGAAGCTTGATTTCAATAGGTCGAGCATCTTTCACCTCACAGTTCCCAAGATTTCCCTCAGAATAGCGGTCTTCACTCGGCAGGTCTGTGCAGTATTGCTCCCTGCGTGAGAAGGAGGGGCCGGATCGCCGTCGAGGGACGAACGCCCATCCGCGCCGCGCGAAGGGTAATAAGGGGGTCTGTGAGTACGAGGATAGTTATTTGAGTTTGGAAGCGTGGAATGAAAGCCGCACATAGCCGGCGCGCTCGATGTCGACGGGAGGCTGGTTCGGATCGCCCGTTCCCCATTCGTAGTGATGAGCCTGGAAGAGATTCTGCCCGACAACCTCGATCAGGAAATTGCTCCCCATCTGGCGTGAGAGATGAAGGTCGGCTGTCTGGTAGGCGGGAACTTTTTGCGCCGGCAAGGCGCTGATGAACCGATAGGTCTGGTCGAAGTGAAATTTCCAGGGGAGATCGATCAGGGACTGCAGAAATACCTGGTGTTTCGGGGATGATTTGTCATATGTACTCACCGAACCGCTGTCGCTGATGTTCGACGTCGGTCCGTCCGCCGCGAAGTCCGAATTGAGATACGAATAGGCCAGGTTCAGCCGCCAGAACGAGCTAATCGCGACCTGTGGGGCGATCTCAAATCCGGAGGCGGAGCCGCTAATCTGATTTGTGTATTGAATGGTTATGGTAGTCGTGTTGCCGGTCTTCGAAATTACTTCAGGTCCAAAGCTCTGCAACCGGCTGTACTGATTCCAGAAGCCGGATACATCGACGAAAAGATGCGAACTTACGCTTCCCCTGTAGCCCAACTCATAGCCGAGGACCTCTTCCGACTTGAACTGGTGATCGCCGAGCACCTGAATTACCAGAGTTGGCGTTGTGCCCTGAAGCAGGAAGTTTTCTTCGATGTCGGATGGCGTGGTGACCGAACGAGTGATGCCAGCCCACAGCGATTGCTTGTCGTTGGGTGACCAGAGCAGACGCCCGGATGGCAGAGCGTCGAATCCGCTGTAGTTGTTCTGCTGTAGCTTGGCGCCGAGGGTCAGATTCACTGTTTGCCCGAAGCGGATCTCGTCCTGGAGAAAACCGGTATAGATATGATCCACTCCGGTGGGCGGGACCACTCCTTCCCCGGCAACGGTAGAGATGACGTTGTAAGGACTCCAGCGCAGACCAGCACCGATCGAGAGCAGGTTTGAATCACCCGCCTTGAAGCGGTCAACCAAATCAAGGTCGATGGTGTTACGGGTCTCGCCGATCAGGGCGTGGGTACGGAGAGTGCGATCGAAATATGCCTGTGCAGTCAGCCCCGTGCCGTCTGCCCGCACCGTTTGATAGCGAAAGTTGACGTCGCCGCCGGATGTCTGGTCGTTACTGACGGCGGCGCCGACGATGTGCGGCGAAGTTCCTTTGTAGAGATCGCCCTCGAGCATCATGCCTGCTGTGTCTTTGGCGTCTTTATTGTGGTCTAAATTTCGATCTACGCGGAATCCGAGGCGTTCCTCGTGCCAGGTGTCATCGTTAATTCCGTCGGTATGGTATTCATGGGCGCGCTCAAAGCCTCGCCCAAACAGGCGGAAGCTGGTGTCGCCCGATCCGGCGCCAATCTGCAGGTCGTCGACCGTGTGGTCGAGGTTGCCAACTAATGCCACGGCCTGGATGCCCTTGGAGTCGGCAGCCTGGCTGGTGATGATGTTGATCACGCCGTTTGCGGAGTTCGGTCCCCAGATGGTGCCGGCAGGACCGCGGATGACCTCGATGCGATCGATGTCCTCCAACGGGAGATCCTGCACATCCCAGTAAACGCCGGCGAAGAGGGGGGTGTAGACATTTCTTCCATCGATCAGGACCAGAACCGACTTGGAAAAGTTGCTCTGGAGTCCCCGAATGCTTACAGCCCAGGTCGTCGCGCTGAGGCGTCCAACCTCAACGCCGGGCGCCAGACGCAAAGCGTCGGGGATCGTGGTCACGCCGGAGCGGAGGATTTCCTCGCGTGTAATGACATAGAGAGCGGCCGGTGTATCGCGCAGCGGAGTCGGCGTCTTGCTGAACGTAGTGACCTCGAGCTGGCCCAATTGTTCGAGACTCAATTGCTTCAGCTTTTGCTGGGAGTCGTTGTCGGCAGGCTTGGCTTGTCGGCTTTGGCCGCTTCCGTTCTGGGCGGCGGCTACCGAACTCGCTGCGAA
>DATCDL010000347.1:0-3142 GCA_036510715.1 Acidobacteriaceae bacterium | reverse complement strand
GGCTGCGTTGGCCGCCAGAATCCAACGGCTGGCGGAATCAATCACGTATTCGTCCTCGAACCATAAAAAGCCGAAGTCGTCAATGCACTCCGGGAAATCAGGTTTGATGATGATGTAGCCGGGAATCACGCCACCTGGAATAAAGGTATTGTCAGCACGGTTGTTTCCGTAAGCCTTCAGCTTCGAAACCGTCCCGACGGAAGAAACATAGGACGTGCTCGATACTGGATGCGTACCCAGCATGTAGTTGGCGGCGCGCAGCGTGTAGTCCGGGCCGACGATCTCGGGGAATGCCTTGTGCAGAAAATACATCCGGACGCCGAGGTCGGACACGGCGATCGAGCCTCCCCACCCACCCTTGCTAGGAGGCACGCCGAACGGTGTAGCGGCAAGTTCAGTGTCCAACTGTGCGACATAAGATCGGACAATCTCCTCGAGTTGCTTCTTGAAGTCCGCGTCCATGTAGGGTAGAGCGCGCACCGCCGTCCAGCCACCGTAGCCGAATCCCTGTCGAACTAACGGCAACATTTCCTTGATGCGATTCTTGTAGAGATCATCACCGTTGGTCGCGATCAGCAATTCCAACGTGGCTTTGAATTCCTCGCCGCGGACGACCTGTTCCGCGAACTTCGGCCGGTCCAGTCCTGGCGGAAGCTTGATCGCGGTAGGGTGCGCGTGTTCCTCCGCCCACAACTTTATGGCAGTATCCAGACACTGCTTAGCAAGCGTATCGTCCCAGCCCTTGAGCGCCTGCGATGCAGCAGCCAGCGAGGCAGCGGCGCCATATTGCAGACGCGGCTCCTTAGTCGTGAACGCCCACCGGTCGTCTGGAACACCGGAGAAGTTCCCTTCCACCTCGTGCGGACCCAGTTTCTCGGAATAAATTCGTCCATCGGTCTTTGACGCAGCATCGCCTAAGTGGGTGTACTCCCTCAGGGTGGGCTCCATGATTTCGGAAATCGGATGACCGATGGAATTGATCTGTCCCAGCACTTGCAGGATGCCGTGCTTGATTTGCTGCACCGCGTCTGGAATTCCGTCCGGCCGATGCATCTCGACCGTTCGGGCATTCTCGTCCACGGTGAGCTCGTCCCACTTTAGACCGAACTCTTTGTATGCGAGGGCCAAGTCCTGAATGGTCGCGTATTGACTCTCGGCACGAATGTCGTAGTCACCCGCGTCGTACCACCCGCCAACGTTCAAACCTGGGATGTGTTGGCCGGCCCGGAACGGCGAGTCGGTGTCTGGTCCCTGCCAGGCGCCGTCGAAATGTTGTGTGTTCGGGGGGGCCTGGCGCGCGTCGTCGAGGTGCGAAATACCGTGCCACAAACGGTAGCCTTCCCTCACTGAAACATGGTCCATCTCTACCGCGAGATAGCCATCCAGGGTGGATTGCCAGGTTCGGCTATACACATCCTTCGCAATCGGAAACACGTCGGTTCTCTGGCCCGCGTATTCGATCACGTACAGACCGGGCTGCTTTACGTCGGAGAAATCGAACTTCGCATAGGTGTAACGCAGCCATGGCGTGGGGGCGGAGATAGGACCTTCGAAGGCCTGCCGGTAGGCTCCGTCTTCGGCCAAGCGGAGGACCTTTGCCGTCTTGGGCGCATCGAATTTCGGGTCCAGTTCGATGACCGCAACCTTCGGAAAGTTGGGAGGATAGCCGACTTGGCTGTGAGCGACGACCGGCGGTCGTGTCCAATTGGGGATCACACTCGGATGGATGTGCCAGACCACCGCTCCCTCCGTCTTACCGGAAGGGATCAATGTGCGAAGAACAAACCAACCGTTTTGGGCGCAGTCGCGTCCATCATAAAGAGCCAGCGGACCGGTTTCGGAAGCGATGCTGATGTGATGAAGAGTATCTTCCGGAGCGAACACAATGCTCTTTCCCGTGATCAGCGGAAGGGGCTGAGTGTACCCCTTCGCTTCATCCCATTCCTGTTGATACGGCAATTTCTTGGGGTCGTCGGGCGAGGGCGGAACTTTGCGCATCGGATCCTGCGGGCTGCGCGGAAAGATGCCGAATGCGCTGCCGTCCACTGCGTAGGTTTTATCGACGTACACAGAGGGTAGAAACTCCAGGTTGAAACCTGCGCGCCCGGCCAGCTTTTCAGGTAACGGCTTGTCCAGATTGACGCTGACTCGCACGCCTCCGGGTTCAGCGGCAACTTCGAGACGATAGTCCATCTGATAGGCAGGGAACGACAGCTGGGCAGTAAGACGATTGTGTTCCTTATCGGCTTTACGCCCCTTGAGCTGCGCAACCAAATCCCACTGCTCCGGAGTGGGCATCAAGCGCACGTCGCCGTTCGTGGCAATACGCTCTCCATGGAGAATCATCTCCATAGCGGTGTTTTTCTGGTCAATGAAAATGGGGTGGTAGACGCTGTCGTACAGCATTACGTTGAAGCCCTGCGTGTTCAGGTAGCCGCTGTCGGTTACCTGCATTTCAAAATCCGAACTGAGTAACGGAAGACTCAGAAACAGAACCACTAAAAGGACGGCTTGAAGTCGAAAACAAAATCGAGGGAGCAAAATCATAATAGTGAGAACCAACCTTTCAGATGACTGAGAGCCTACGAGCCGCTCGCCTTACTCGCGGGTGGAATGGGGCAAAAGACTACGGACGATGTCCCATCGAAACCAATCAGGCATAGAATGACCGTTACCATTTCTCATTCTTTCCGCTTGTTGTTGCCATCCGCCCAGCTAGTCACCGGCAACCCGCCTGGAAACACAGATTCTGACTGAAAAATGGGATTACGTGATTCTGAATGCGATCTGCGACCTTGCTGGTGTGCGTGCCCGAATAAACTTCGAAGCTATTCGCGATTCCATACTTATCAAGAATATCGTGCAGTTTGGCGGTATCGACGCGCAATCCGTCCTGGTCTCCAACGTCGATAAAATAGTTTGTTGGTTATCATCAATACCCTCTCCTTTAGGACTTATCACAAAGACCCGCTTAGCAGCCTATACTCACCAGCGACTCATTTCACGGTTCCACTACCGAAATTGCCTTCCCTGTGTAATCCACAGTCTTGTCGGGGTTGGCCACGGGTGCGGCTGAAGCGCCGTGCCCCGCAGACACCCAGACGATATTGATTTGAATGCTCGCAGGCATTTCGGGATACTC